>CAMJAP010000032.1 GCA_946403625.1 uncultured Lachnospiraceae bacterium | reverse complement strand
GTTGCTTTTTGTTTTCTCTTCTGCGGGGTCACTCACTTTCTGCTCTTCCGGGCGCATCGTTTCTCCGGCTACGGCGTTTTGTTTACAATTTCCCATAGCACAGGCCGAACAATCTCCGCCGCATTGCAGGGACTTGCCCGACTTGGCCGAACGGATCATATGCAATACCGCCGCGAGCACCGCCAGCGAGATCAATACCACTACAATAAAAGTTGCGCCGTTCACTACGATTCACTTCCTACCTGATAACGGATGTGATCGATAAATTGCTGTGCAGTCCGTCCGGAGAGTCCGCCGTGCTGGATCTCCCATGTCTTGGCTGCCGCCACCAGATCATCGATGGGCATATCGATATGGTTTCTTTCTGCCAATGCCGTTACGATCTCCACATATTCCTTCGGTTCCGGCTTGCTGTAACTGATGGTCACACCGAATCGTGCCGCCAGGGACATCTTTTCCTCTACCGTATCGGAGTGATGCTTGTCCGCGCCGTTTGTCTGATCGTTACGGTCATTCCAAGTCTCCTTGATCAGATGTCTGCGGTTGGAGGTCGCATAGATCAGGATGTTGTCCGGTCTGGTCTCCACGCCGCCTTCGATCACGGCCTTTAAGAATTTGTACTCGATCTCGTGCTCTTCAAAAGACAGATCATCCATATAAATGATAAAGCGGTAGTTGCGGTTCTTGATCGCTGCGATCACGGCAGACAGGTCTTTGAACTGGTGCTTGTAGATTTCGATCATGCGCAGTCCGCGGTCATAGTATTCGTTCACAATGGCCTTTACGCTGGTCGATTTACCGGTACCGGCATCGCCGAAAAGCAGCACGTTGTTGGCCCGCATACCTTTGACAAAGGCTTCGGTATTGTCCACCAGTTTCTTCTTCTGGATCTCATAGCCCACCAGATCCGAGAGTTTCACTTCATCCATGTTATTAATGGGCAGGAACTTAACATTACCGTCCTTATCCTCATCAATGCGGAACGCTTTGTTCAGACCAAACATACCCACACCGATGTTCTTATAGAAGTCCGTAACTACCTGAAAGAACGCATGTGCATCCGGTGCTGCTTCCAATGCTTTGGAAAGATTGCGTACCTTCTCGCTCACATTGCGATTGTACATGAGCTCCTTTTTCTTGATGGAACGATAGTCCGAAAACAGCGAAAAACAGTTGATACCCAGTTTTTCTTCGATGGCAGAGAAATCATAGTCAAACAGTTCTTTTAAGATGCCGAAATCCTGCTCCACCAAGGTATTTACCGTGCCAACGCCAGCTCCGACTTTTTCGGAAACCAGTGAAAACGGATTCTCGTTCATAATGATATAGAACGCCAGATAATTGTGCCAAAGATTATCATCAAAACCATAATCCGTCGCTACCATCAGCAGTTCTTTCGCCAGAGCATGTACTTTTCTGGTTACTTCCACCGTGGAATATTCTCCGGTCTCAAGTTCTTCCAGGATCTTGCCCAAACGGTATAGGATGCTGTTCTCCTGCAGATCTCCGTACATTAACAATTGTGCGATTTTTTGATACATTGTTTTATTCCTTCCATTTCTACTACTTCGCTTTCCTCAACGGGAAGGCAAGAAAATACCGGGCAGGCATTATTTCTGCCTACCCGGTAATATTACATCATTTGCGATCAATTTACAATCCGTTACGACAGCAGCGGCTTGCAGGCTTCCGCCAGCGCATCTTTCTTTGCCTGTGCTTCGGTCAGGTCTTTTCCTTTGGTGGTAAAGTAGGTCTTGATCTTCGGCTCGGTACCGGACGGACGTACGATCACGGTGGATCCGTCTTCCAGACCATAGATCAGTACATTTGCCTTGGGCAGTCCGGTCTTTTCCGGCTCGTTAAAGTCGGTCGCACTCGTAACGGCAATGCCCGCAAAATTCTTCGGTGCGTTCTCCCGCAATCCCTTCATAATATCCGACATCTTATCCATACCGGACAATCCCGGGAACTCAAAGGAATCTACTTTATTCAGATATCTGCCATACTGTGCATAGATCTCTTCCAGACGCTGCTTGATGGAGGAACCCTTGCTGCGGTAGTATGCCGCCATCTCACAGATCAGCATGGATGCAACTACGGCATCCTTATCTCTTACATACGGTCCTGCCAGATAGCCGTAACTCTCTTCAAATCCGAAAATGAACCGATCCACTTCGCCGGCTGCTTCCAGTCTGGCGATCTGATCCCCGATCCACTTAAAGCCGGTCAGGGTATGACGCAGTTCCACGCCGTAATGCTCTGCAACCGCATCTGCCAGCGGTGTGGATACGATGGACATCACTGCCACCGGATCCTTCGGCATCGTCCCCTGTTCGATACGTCCCGCACAGATATAATCCAAAAGCAGCACGCCCATTTCATTACCGGATACCAGTTCATAACTGCCGTCCGGACATTTCATGGCGATACCGACGCGATCCGCATCCGGGTCGGTTGCCAGCATCAGGTCTGCCCCGGTCTCTTTTGCCAGTTCCAATCCGTATTTTAACGCCTCAAAGATCTCCGGATTCGGATACGGACAGGTGGTAAAATAGCCGTTCGGATATTCCTGCTCCGGTACGATGGTGATATCCGTGATTCCCATATCATTCAATACTTTGGTCACCGGTACCAGGCCGGTTCCGTTCAACGGAGAATATACCAGTTTTAAACCGGCGGTCTTTGCCAGGCCCGGACGCACCTGTCTGGATTCGATCGCCTCATAGAATGCCTTCTTGCAATCGTCTCCGACAAAACGGATCATACCGTTCTCCACGCCCTCCGCAAAAGAGATGCGTTTCGCTCCGGTCAAAACATCCGTCTTCTGGATCTCATCATAAACGATCGCGGCAGCGTCGTCGGTCATCTGGCAGCCATCCGGTCCGTATGCTTTGTATCCGTTGTACTTGGCCGGATTGTGTGAAGCCGTTACCATAATACCTGCATTACATTTATAATATCTGGTCGCAAAGGAAAGCGCCGGTACCGGCATCAACGCATCATAGATACGCACTTTGATCCCGTTTGCCGCCAGAATGCCTGCTGCTTCTTTTGCAAACACATCACTCTTTAAGCGGCTGTCATAAGCGATCGCAACGGTCTGATTGCCGCCCTGCGTTAACACCCAATTAGCCAGTCCCTGTGTCGCCTGACGAACTACCCAGATGTTCATACGGTTCGTTCCTGCTCCCAGTGTTCCGCGCAGACCGGCGGTGCCGAATTTTAACGATACCGCAAAACGATCTTTGATCTCATCCTCATTCCCCTTTACTTTGAGCAATTCCGGCATCAGGTCCGGATCCTCCAGATCGTGTGCTAACCAACGCTCATACTCTTCTTTGTACATAAGCCTTCTCCTTTCGCTCCGTCTTGTACATATCCCCTGTACATATATTGTATTTTACCACGCCGAAACTGCGACTACAAGTAATTGCTGATCAACGAAAATTGCGATTTCTTTCCGAATATGTTATAGTAGAGTATATAAATTTGATCAGGATGGGGGTACTCTATGAGTCTGGATGCACTTGATAATGTCCTGATGCTGCTCGCCGCAATCATCGGCCTTCTGATCTCTATGTTTCGCTATATTGCCTTTCCGAAAAAGGCATGGTTGTATTTGTCCGTCTTTTTCCTGGCCGATCTGCTCAGTGATTACTACTGGACCATCTACACTCTGGTATTTCGCGAATCGCCCGATGTTTCCGCTTTTATTGCATATTTCGGTTGGAATGTCGGCTATCTCATACTGTTGCTGGCCGTTCTTCGCAACCGTCCGCAGAAAACGAAGCGCTTCTTCCATCCGCTCATCCTGATACCCATCCCGCTCCATGCCTGGCAGTTTTCCGTCTATCTTTCCTTCGGCGGATTTTTCAACAATCTTTGGCAAATCAGTATCACAACCGCCACCAGCTGTTTTTGCCTGCAATCTCTTCTCTATTGGTATAAAAACAGAAATGCCCGGGATAAACAGGTGCATTTTCCTTATCTGCATACCTTAATCCTTATCTACATCGCTACTTTGTATGCAATGTGGACCTCCTCCTGTTACGATTGGGAAAGCGATCTGAAAAATCCGTATTATTATTTTGCTCTCGCCGGCTATGTGATCGTTCAGTTTTTCGGCTGGGCCGCAGGAAAGGATTATAAGGCAGAAGGAATCCTTGCGTCCGAGGAAGATGCCTCCCAAACCAGGTCTGAGATCCTGTTGCAGATGATCGTCACCTGCCTTACGCTCGGTTGCTGTTTCGGCGGTTATTATCTTGCTTTATGGATGAAGAACAACATTCCGCAAAACAACGATGACAACAGTATTTACAATACCATCGCACTGGTTCTGCTTCTGATCTCGGTCTTTCTGGTTTTACTGATCCTGGCGATCATCTATTTTGTAGCCCGGAAATATCAAAGACGTAAGGGAAAAACCACCATCACCGGTCGTGCCAGACGCAGTCGTTTCAATCTCGTATCTACCATTATCATCACCATGTTTTTGATGGTCTTTACCGTCGTGTACAATTCCTCCATCTATTATCGTGCTTCCGTCAGCAGCCTGTATGATGCCGGCGAAGACAAGGCGGTGAACACTGCCACGGATATGGAAAACTACCTGACCAAAGCCATGTCTACCCTGACGGTGGCTGCGGATTCCATTGAACTTATGTTGAAAAACGATGAATCTCAGGAGAAGATCCTGCAATATATTTTGGAACAGACCGCTATGCAGGCCAAACAACTGGACGAAAACTTCACCGGCCTTTACGGATATATCCGCGGAGAATACTTAGACGGACTCGGCTGGGAACCTCCTGCGGATTATGATGCCACCGCGCGTGACTGGTATCGGTCCGCGATCGACGCGAATGGCGATCTGATCATTGTCTCTCCCTATGTCGATGCCCAGACGCAATCCGTCGTAATCACCTTTACCAAAATGCTTACTGACGGAGCTCACAGCAATGTCGTTTCTTTGGATGTCATTGTCAATCACATTCAGCAAACCACCGAAAAAGTGGAACTCTCCGGTAAAGGCTATGCAATGATCATCAATCAGGACGGCTTCATCGTATCGCACAAAGACACCGCAATGAACGGTCAGGATTTTAAGGAACTCTATGGTGAAGACACTTTACAGGAAGTGATCCAAACCCGGAACGGACGTCTGAATGCGACTTTATCCAATGCAGAATGCACTTTGTTCATCAGCCAGGTTATGGAGCAATGGTATGTCATTGTGGTTGCGGACAATACCGATCTGTTTCAGGATATCCGTACCCAGGTTTCGATCAATGTTATGGTGTCCCTGATCATCTTCTCGTTGATCACATTCTTCTACTACCTCGGTTATATGAACGAACAATCGTACAGCCGCCGTATGGAAGAAATGACCGTGCTCAAGCACAAACAGGAATACGAAGCCGAGATGCTTCGTCTGGAAAAAAGCGCTGCGGATGAGGCAAACCGGGCCAAGAGCAAGTTTTTGGCCGATATGTCCCATGAAATCCGTACGCCGATCAATGCCATTTTGGGAATGAACGAAATGATCCTAAGGGAAGCCGACAACGACAGCCTTTTGGAGTATTCTGAAAATATCGAAGTCTCCGGTCGTAACCTGCTGCAGATCATCAACAGTATTTTGGATTTTTCAAAGATCGAAGACGGCAAAATGGAGATCATTCCGGTCTCCTATACAACGAGTTCTCTGATCACTTACCTGGTGAACAGTGTGCAAGACCGCGCGGAAGCAAAAGGCTTACAGTTTGCCGTCCATATTGATTCCGACATTCCTTCCCGCTTATACGGCGACGACACCAGGATCAATCAGATCATCTTAAACCTTTTGACCAACGCCATTAAGTATACTCCCGAGGGATCGGTCACCATGAGCATGCAAGTTCGTGAGATCCGGGATGCACAGGTCCTGTTATATGTCGAGGTCAAAGATACCGGTATCGGTATCCGAAAAGAAGATATGGATCGCCTGTTCCAGTCGTTTGAGCGTCTGGATGAGATCCGTAATCACAACATCGAAGGCACCGGGCTGGGCATCTCCATTACCACCAGTCTGCTGAAACTGATGAACAGTGAACTTCATGTCGAAAGCGATTACGGACATGGCTCCGTCTTTTCCTTTACCTTATGGCAAAAGATCGATGATCCCGCTCCCATCGGCGATTATCGCACTCCGCATTCCGCCAAGGCACCGGGCAGAAACTATCATGAATCCTTCCATGCGCCGGATGCCCGTATTTTGCTTGTTGATGATACAAAGATGAATCTGATGGTAGTCGTCAACCTGTTAAAGAAAACGCAGATTCGGATCGATACTGCGGAAAGCGGTGATGCTTCCGTGCTTCTTGCCGGGCAGAACACCTATGATCTGATCCTGATGGACCAGCGCATGCCGGGAATGAGCGGCACACAGGCATTGCAGGCCATCCGCGCTCTTCCGGACGCCAAGAATGCCGATACACCGGTCATCTGTCTGACCGCCGATGCGATCCGCGGCGCAAAAGAGCTATATCTTTCCGAGGGCTTTACCGATTATCTGACCAAGCCCATCGACGGACAGGCTTTGGAAAACGCCCTGCTGTCCTATCTGCCCAAAGAAAAGGTCTCCTACTGTTCCGATTCTGCGGAAACAAAATCCGAAGAACGTTCCGTAACGGAATCGCGCTCTCTCACCGACCTCTTGCAAAAAGCCGGTCTGGATACCGAAACCGCACTGACTTATTGTATGGATTCGGAAGATTTTTATCGTGAGATCCTGCTGGAATATGTGGAGGAACTGCCGGAACGTGTAAAAAAACTGAATGCATTTTACGAGGCAAAAGACTGGGACAATTATTCCATCGTTGTCCACGCCCTCAAGAGTTCTTCCAAAACCATTGGTGCCAAGGCCTTTTCCGAATCTGCATATGCATTGGAAAAAGCCTCCAAACAGCATGACGATGCTTTTATGCATAGCCATCACAGTCAACTGATTGCGGATTACCATCATTTATCCCAAATGATCCGCGAAGCCCTGGAGTCCTCTGCAGGTCCGGCATAGATTCCTTTCGGAACGACTGTATTCAACACTGTTTCCTGTAAATCAAAAAAGACCGACGGATCACTCCTTCGATCTTTTTATTGATTTCCACTCTTTGCTTGAGCTGATATTATACTCCTGCAACTGCTTCTTTCAGCGCTGCACGAACCGCGCCTTTTCCGCTCATCATCTTCTTGTAATATGCTTTCACCTTTGCGGAAAGTGCATCGTACTTTGTTACATCCAGTCCGAAATAACGGCTCTCCGTAAGCAGCTCATCGATCACGCTCATATCGGTGATCTCCGTACCCGGCTTGTATCCTTCCAGTCTCTTGGAAAGGCTCTCCAGTTCCGGATCCGGGCTCAATTCCATCTGCTCCAGATTGTCATCCACACCGCTCAGATAACGCAGCCATGCCGCCAATACGAACGGCACCTGTTCCAGTTCGCCTTCGCGCTTCAACTCCACATAGGAACGCATGGTCTGTCCGAAACGGATAGGTACCTTCTGGCTGGTATCGCATGCGATACGCTGCGGGGTATCCGGAAGGAACGGGTTCGGCAGACGATCTTTCAATACTTCGTTCAGGAAATCCGCCGGCTTGATGATCTTCGGATCACATACTACTTCCAGACCTTCCTTACCCAGTCCGTACGGCAGTTTCTTCAGATCCGCATCGTTCATCTCCTCGGAGATCTTGTTGAATCCGAGCAGACATCCGCACACTGCCAGACCGGTATGCAGCGGATTTAAGCAGCTCTGTACTTTCATACGCTCTGCTGCTTCTACCGTAGCACGGTCACACATATATACGCCGGCATCCTGCAGGGACGGACGACCGTTCGGGAACTTATCTTCCACCACCAGATACTGCGGGATCTCTGCATTAACAAAGGGTGCGATAAAGGTATTCTTGCTGGTCTTAAACGGCTGCATACCTTTGATACCCTTTTCATCCAATGTCTTTGCCACGGACGGATCCGGACGCGGTGTGATCTTGTCGATCATAGTGCAAGGGAACGATACCTTTGCTTCATCTTTCAGATAGTCGATAAATGCTGCCTCTGCCTTGCCTGCTTCGATCCACTTCTGTGCGATGAACAGAACCGCATCTTTCAGCTTATCACCGTTACCGCTGCAGTTGTCCATGCTGACAAACGCAACCGGTGCCTTACCTGCCAGATAGCGCTGGTACAGCATTGCCGCACTCATACCCATAGTGGTAAACGGCTGCTCCGGACCGCCTTCCAGATCCTTGGTTACAGGACCGGTCGGATTGCCGTTTGCATCCTTTACAACATAGCCTTTTTCGGTGATCGTATAGGATACCATCTGCAGGGACGGCATCTTGGCGATCTCCCAGATTCTTGCCGGATTCTCGGAAGCCTTAACTGCCTCGGCGATACCGGCCTGTACACGCAGGTTCACACCGCCGTCGCAACGCAGACCTACAGAAAGCGTCAGCATATCATACGGAGCATAGCCCAGATCGATCACTTCGTTATCAAAGCCTTCGACTGCGACAATACCGGTCTTTAATTTGCCTTCGCCGATCAGCTTGTTTGCCAGACCTGCGATGAAATCACGAAAGATATTACCGGTGCCGAAGTGTACCCACTGTACATTATTCTTGGTATTTTCTCTCAGAGCCGGGATGTCATAAGACGGCAGCTCTACACCGGCTGCGCTCCACTGCTCTTTTTCTTCTGTAATACTCTTTAAAGTCAGTTCCATAACCTTTACCTCGCTTATTTGCCCTGCAACTTATCCAGCATATCCCATGCACCCAGAATGTACATAATACCCAGTGCACGGTCATACAAGCCATAACCCGGTCTGCACTTCTCGCCCCAGATATGTCTGCCGTGATCCGGACGGATATAGCCGTCAAAGCCTGCATCATGGAATGCACGAATGATATCCAGTACACCGACATCACCGTCACAGTCTCTGTGAGATACTTCACTGAAATCGCCGTTCTCATAGTGCTTTACATTACGGATATGCGCAAATGCCACACGGTCCGCATGCTTCTTTACGATCTCGGCTACCGTATTGTTCGGGTTGGATCCGAGAGATCCGGTGCACAGTGTCAGGCAGTTGTAAGGATCATCCACCATAGTCAGGAACCGTTCCACGCTGGCTTCGTCTACGAGCAGTCTCGGCAGACCGAAGATATCCCATGGCGGATCATCCGGATGGATAGCCATCTTGATACCGCACTCGTGGCATACCGGCATCAGCTTGGTCAGGAAATACTTCAGGTTCTCCCACAGCGTTTCCTTATCTACCGGTGCATACATTGCAAACAGCTCTTCCAGTTTGGCCAGACGCTCCGGCTCCCAGCCCGGCATCGTAAATCCTTCGCACTCTTTCAGGATATAGTCTGCCATTTCCTTCGGATCCTGCTTGATCTTGGACTTTTCATAATACAGTGCCGTCGAACCGTCCGGAAGCGGATGGAACAGATCGGTTCTGGTCCAGTCAAAGATCGGCATAAAGTTATAGCAGATTACCTTAACGCCAAACTTCGACAAGTTACGAATCGTCTGAATATAGTTCTCAATATACTTGTCTCTTCCCGGTCCGGCGGTCTTGATGTCATCGTGAACATTTACCGATTCTACGACCTCCATACCGAATCCGTACTGATCCAGCTCATCTTTTACTTTCTGAATCTCTTCAATTTCCCAGACTTCTCCGGGCATTTTCTCATGCAACGCCCATACGATCTCTTCTACACCCGGGATCTGCTTGATCTGGGCCAGGCTGATCGTATCGTTTCCGCTGCCGTACCACCGAAAACTCATTTTCATGGTTTTCTTTCTCCTTTCTGATGCTATATATACTTAGTAACTGATTGAAAACCTGTGATCCTCATACAGTTACAAAACACTACTTACTCACACTTCATGCTCTCATCCGGTCCGAAATAGGATGCACTCTTCTCCAGGCCGTCCCGGCTGATCAGGATACGCTCCACCACATTCTCCGGATCTGTTCCGTAATACCGCAGAGTATGTTTTCCTGCCGATAACGTACATTTTGCAGAAACCGGATTCATATGGTTCAATACGCCCATGGCCCAGTCAAACGACGCTCCCGGTACATGTGTGGTCGGGATGGAAGTGATCTCCGCATCTTTACCGTCGATCGCATAACACAGTTTTACCGGTACCTGGTGCAGATAGGAATTGGTCGGTAACATCTGGAACTTCAGATCATACGCACCATCCTCTTCGGTCACAAAATTGTATTCCACATAAGGTGCATCTTCTGCTTTTGCAAAACGTGCAGTCAACGGATACAGTGCCAGACCGTCTTCTCTGCGTCCCAGATTCGGTACGGTATAAAGTTTTGCATCGCCCCGATCCTGCTTGTTTGCATAATGCACCGCATCAATAACGATCCGTCCGTTGCGCTCCAAAAAGGCCTTTCCTTCCGGTGCTCCCTTCGGTGCCTTTACCTCAATCCGGATCGTACCATACGGGTATTTCACCAGGATCATTGCCGGCTCTGCGGAAGCCTTCGTCTTGTCCACGGTCACGCAGATCTCATGATACGGATCCTGCAGGGTTAACTTGCCGGATGTCTTGTCACACTTCACCCAATCCGCGGTTGTCTCGATTTCATAAGCTACTTTTTCATCTCCGCAGGTAGTTACAAAAAATCCTGCTTCTGCCTGCTTTGCGTCCTCTTTTCGGAACGTGCGCATCTTTAATACTCTTGCGGTCCAATCCATACCCTGGGTGCTGCCGGGATCCCCGAGCAGTCCTACGGTAAGGGCACGATATTTCATCGGGATCACCTGACCTACTACCGGATTGGCCGATTCTTCCATATTCCAGTGCTTAAAGCCGATATGCGGTGCTTCGCCGAATCCGTCCCACTTCCACATATTCAGTTTCTGCAGACGATCCTTTAATTCCTGATCCATGCGCAGGCATTCTCTCACCTGATCGGCATAATCGTTTGCCACTGCCGCACCGATGGATGCAAAATAATGATTCTTACCGCACAGGATCCACATCTTGATCAGATTCATACCGCCCAGCAGGCTGTATCCGACCAGTTCATACAGCGATGCAAAATCTGCCGGTGAAAGTTTTTCTGCCATAGCATTAAATGAGGTCGTGATCTCATCGATCTCCGCCAGCATCCGTTCTGCTTCATAGTCTGCAATCGGATGATAGATGTTGTCTCTCATATGTTCCGGCCGACGATTGTGGATCATACGCTCTGCGCGGAATACAATATCGGTCATTTTTTCAATATCTTCCGCATCCAACGCATGTCCGAACTGCTTCTGCATCCACTGTTTCAGATACTCCGTTGCGGACTGCGGACCGCATTTGCCCCATTTCTCATAGTCATACGCCAGATTCAGGAAGTAGGAAAGCGGCAGCTCCTGCAGGCCCAGATCTCCGACATTCACGATCCACAGACGCTGTACACCGTGCTCGTATGCCGTGGTCATTTGCTGCCATACTTCCGGCAGATGTGTAGAATTGATCCACTCATAAGAGATCGGATCCCCATGATAATCGAAATGATAATACATACCGAAACCGCCGGGATGCTTACGCATCTTCTCATCCGGAAGACTTCTCAAATAACCCTGGTTATCCTCGCAAAGCATCAGGATCACATCTTCCAGTTCCGGGCAGCCTTCCCTCAGTCCCGGGGTATCTTTGT
The DNA here is from genome assembly GCA_946403625.1 of uncultured Lachnospiraceae bacterium. Taxonomy (GTDB): domain Bacteria; phylum Bacillota; class Clostridia; order Lachnospirales; family Lachnospiraceae; genus NK4A136. The sequence continues at coordinate 19,296 of CAMJAP010000032.1, read as the reverse complement.
CACCGTAGTAGAATGCTTCTACCTCTTTGTAGAGGGCGATCATTCTGGGAACCTTCGTCAGATCCTCATTCACTTCTTCTTTGATCAGCTTTTCCTGTGTACGCAATACATCGCGCAGCAGATTGATATTGTCCGCCAGTGTTGCTTCTTTTCCGAGGATCGTGGAATCACACTCACCACGCATACCGACGGTGATCACATTTTCCAAATGTCCGTTTCGTTTCAGACCGTCTCTCCAGAAACGGGTGATCCCTTCGGTATTTGCGTGGAAATTCCATGCATCACCGTAAATGGAATCTTTTCCGCGGACATGCTTGTATTCCTCACCGTGGCGCAGACAAGGTTCATGATGAGACAAGCCCATCACTACGCCCATCTCATCTGCCAGTTCCGCACTTGCCAGTCCCGGTCCGTCCTCTGCAAAGCAGGAAGACCACATTGCCGGCCACAGATAATTGCCCTTCAGACGAAGCAACAGTTCAAAGACGCCTTCATACATCTTTGCATTGAAGCCGCCGAAATGCTTGTTACACCATGTACCGAATGCCGGCCATTCATCATTGATAAAGAAACCGCGATATTCCACAGACGGTTCTTTGGATGCCTGAAACACCTCTTCTTTCAAGATAACACTGTCTCTTTTTGCCGGTTTCAGATCGGACCAGTTCACAAACGGAGATACCCCGAGTTCTTCCGAAAGACGGAACAATCCGTAGATCGTACCTCTCTTATCACTGCCCGCGATCACTAACTGTTCCTCAGACAATGCAAAAATCTGATAAACTTCTCTTTTTCCCGTTACCGAAGAAAGATCGATCTTTCCTTCTTTTGCCAGACCGTCAACCACCGGACTCTTACCGGCAATACCGAATATTATAGTAATACCAGAAAAAGCCGGAATCGCGCCATTCTCCATTCCGATCTTTTCCGGTTTCTTTCCGAATACCATTTCAAAATCATTCAAAACCTTATCCGCGATCTTTGCGATACCGGATAAACATTCCTTCTCGTAAACAAATGCAAGTTCTTTCTTCTTTGTCAGTTCAAAAACTGCCATATTCCCTCCATTCAAAGGTTTCCGAACAATCGGATAAACGCTTACATTTTTCTTTATAAATGACGCCCCGCTTTCGCGGAGCGTCATCCTAAATTGCTTTAAAACTTTTTAATTCATTCTTTCAGGATTAGTCAAGAGTTACCTTGTCACCATACTGAGCTTCCCACTTCTCGGTACGCTCGTCGATGATGTCCTGACCACCGGAGATGAGGTAATCGCTCATCAGCTCATCCCACTGAGCATCGAACTCTTCCGGAGCACAGCTCATGCAGGTATCGTAGATGATATCTCTCTTACCGTTCAGAGCTTCACCCATACCGGTTTCTGCTTCGATGGAAGTGATCTTTGCATTCTTGGTCGGCTTCTTGCCGTTGTTAGCAACTTCGTTTGCTCTTGCTACATCAGCAGGATCGCAAGGCGGATAGTTGTTAGCCAAAGATGCTAGAGTCAGCTCTTCGGTAGACAGATGCAGACCGTTGCAGGTGATAGTCATATCGATGTTCTGGCCGGAGTTCATGATCGCGTCACCGGTAGCTGCCATAAAGGTATATGCGCCATCAGCGGTCTTCTCATGAGTTACGCCTTCGTCACCAACCTGCAGGTACTCGATGTGTACCGGATCAGAGATCCAATCCAGATACAGCAGGGAAGCCAGCGGCTCATCATTGGTTGTCGGGAAGAAGATCTTTCTGTCGCCGGCAGTAGAGTCACAGTATTTTACATACTCACCCTTAGAGTTTTCGAAGCAGTCAATTGCTACGAACTTAGCATCTTCTCCGATGTTTCTCTGCAGGTTTGCATTGATGGAGTCCTCACCGTTACGGAAAGGATAGTCCCAGTTGTGCATAAATGCACCAACATAACCAGCCTTCATCATATCATCTTCTGTGCTGGAATCTGCGATTGCAAAATCTTTCCACATCAGATCTTCGTTGTACCACTGATTCAGAAGACGGATTGCTTCCTTTGTACCGTTCTGGGTCAGTTTTCTGTCATCAAAGCCGTTTACATACAGCTCTTTGTCAGTGATATCCGGATCCATAAAGGACTCGATCAGCAGAGCTGCTCTCCAACCTACGTCAGAAGATACGGAGAACGGAACCATCTGCTTTGCATCTTTTCCGAGAAGGGTATCTGCATTGTCACGGAATGCGCAGATGCAGTTATAGAACTCTTCTCTTGTGGTCGGCTCTTCCAAACCAAGGGTATCCAACCAGTCCTTACGGATGTAGGTAACGATACGGTTGTTGTTTGCACGCTTACCTTCGAGTGCCCACAGAGTACCGTCCTGTACGCTCTTATCCCAATACATATTGGTCTGGTCCAGCCACTTCCAAAGATTCGGAAGATCGTTCTTGTTATCTACAACCAGGTTCTGCAGATCGATTACACCACCCATGTCAGCGTATGTCTGAATGGTCGGGTAAGAATAGGTCAGACAGATGTCCGGTGCAGTACCTGCTGCAAGCAGGTTGTTGATTTCTTCTGTCTCCGTCCAACGCGGAACCTTTACGAACTCAACTTCTACATTGTGGTCTTCCATCATACCCTTCTTGATGTAGTCGGTGTACATGTTGTTGGTCGGATCGGAACCGCCGTCATTACCACGATCGTAGATCTCAACAGTAATGTGTCTGGTCTCAGCGAACTTACCGTCAACCAGCTCAGAACTGCTACCACCTACGATCTCTTCCTCAGAACCAGAGTAAGTGTTCTGATCAACTGTAGGGATCGGTGTAGCTTCTGTGCCGCCACCTGCCGGCGGATTTTCTCCACCGCCCGGGGTACAAGCTGCAAGGGATGCAACCATTGTACCGGTCAAAATGATTGACAAAACTTTGTTTTTCATTTTTTTCCTCCTTCTTACATTATTTGTAAGTGAAATTGGTTTATATTTTGCGGCACCATCGCCGTCAAAATCATTATAACTCATTCACAAAACGTATGCAATATGTTAATATTTCATCAATATTGCATTCATATTTCGTTCATAATTACTCTTTTACCGCACCGATGGTAACACCCTGGATGAAGTACTTCTGCAATCCCGGATAGATGCAAAGGATCGGTACTGTAGAGAACATAACGATCGCTGCCTTCAGGGATTCCTGCAGACCCGGTGTGGAGAAACCTTCCTGTGTGGTTACTTCTACCTGGTTGATGTTCTGCAAAATGTTGTACAGGAGCAGCTGCAACGGATAGAACTGCTCTTTCTTCATATAAAGCAGTGCATCGGAATATCCGTTCCAACGGCCTACTGCATAGAACAGAGCCAGCGTTGCGAGTACCGGCTTGGACAGCGGAATGTACACATTCCAAAGGATCGTCCAATAACTTGCACCATCCATCTCTGCCGCCTCTCGCAGGGAATCCGGAATTCCGTAAAAGAAACTGCGCAGAATGATCATATTGTATACACTCAGACATCCGGGAATGATCAATACCAGCGGATTGTCCAGCAACTTCAGGTTCTGCATCAACAGGTAGTTCGGAATAGTACCTGCATTAAAGAACATGGTAACGGTGATGATCGCATTGAAGAACTTGCGTCCTTTCAGTGCCGGGAAGATCAACGGGTATGCGCAAAGCGTACTCATCAGCAAGCTCAGGAATGTACATACCAGTGTCAGGAATGCGGTCCATCCGAAAGCTTTGATATATTTCGGATCACCCAGCACGGTGGAATATGCCGACAGATTGAATCCCTTCGGGATCAGGAACACCTCATGCTTGATCAGGAATTCCGTCTTGGACAGAGATCTTGCAAGAAGGTTGATCATCGGCAACAGGCAGATCAGCATGATCACTACGCAGATAGCAACAATCACCCAGTCTCCTATTTTAGTTTTTAATCTGCTAACATTAACACTCGGATTCTGCATTTCTACTTTCATCTTCAGACAACCTCCTACATAATTCCGCGCTCGCCCATCTTACGGGAGAACCAGTTTGCAAACAACAGGAAGATAACATTCGCGATAGACTGGAACAGACCGATCGCCGTGGAAAGGGAGAACTGCAGTCCCTTAATACCGTATTTATACACGAATGTTGAGATAACTTCCGCATTCTTCATAACCAGGTTGTTCTGGAATGCAAATACACGGTCGAATCCGGAACCCATAATGTTACCGAGTGCCAGGATCAAAAGTACAACGATGGTAGGACGGATACCCGGAAGTGTGATATGCCACATCTTCTGGAAACGGTTTGCGCCGTCTACCGATGCTGCTTCATACAACTCCGGAGAAATACCGGAGATCGCTGCCAGATAAATGATGGAGTTCCATCCGAAGGACTGCCAGATACCCACGCCGATGTAGGTCTTTACCCAGCTGTTCGGATCATCCAGGAAATGGATCGTCTGACCGCCCAGTTTTTCGATAATCATATTGATCAGACCGTTGGTCGGTGCAAACAACTGGAATGCCAAACCGTAGATGATGATCCAGGAAAGGAAGTGTGGCATGTAAGCCACCGTCTGTACAGTCTTCTTGAAGAACTTGAATTTCAGTTCGTTCAGAAGCAGCGCAAAGATGATCGGTACCGGGAAACCGCAGATCAGGTCGAACAGATTCAGCAGTACCGTATTGCGAAGCGCATTGATAAAGTCTTTGTTCTTAAATGCTTTGATAAAATACTCAAAGCCGTTGTTCTTTGCCCAGGGCATCTCAGATACTTTCTGGACAATACTGTACTTTTTGAACGCGATCAAAACATAGTACATCGGGCTGTACTTGAACACCAGGAAATAAATCATCGGTGCAAGCAAAAGAAGATACAACTGCCAGTATCTCTTTACATAGATCCATAGATCCTGTTTTGTCATTGGTTTCTTTGCGTTTTCACTCTTTGCTTTAGCCACTTTTTCTCCTCCTTACGCCTTAAAATACTCAGGCCTTTGACTTCTAATATCCTTTTCGTCAATCGGATATCGATTAAGATGTTTTTCCACCAGTTGCGCTGCCGTCTTCTTGTCTCTCGACCGGATCGCTTCCAGCATCGCCCGGTGATCCCCCACCACTTTAAAATCTTTTGCAGTTTCTACCGACAGATTTCTGACCCTGTCAAAATGGATCATCAGTGTCGAATGAATTTCATATATGATATCTTTTTTGGCGATCGCATATATGATCTTGTGAAACTGATTATCCAGATCAAATAACTTGTCGGTCATTCCTTTGGAAAGGTAAAACTCCTGAAGTGTAACATTATCTTCCAGCAATGCGATTCCTTCTTCATCGATTTCATCGCAGGCGGTTTCGATCACTGCCGTATCCGTTACCTTTCTTAAAAATCGTGCCTCCTCTACCATCTTGGGATCGATCAGCGAAATAAAACTTCCTTTCTGCGGATAGATCTCAATCAGATACGCTTTGCTGAGTTCAATGATCGCCTCCCTTACCGGTGTGCGCGAAATGCCCAGCTCTGTAGCAATCTCATTCTCGGAGATGGCAGTTCCCGGCATCAATTCAAAAGAGAGAATGTTACCTTTTAGTACACGTAATGCAAAATCCCTAGCCGTTTCACGGGGAAAACGTTTATATTTTGTCATCGTCTCCTCTCTCTCTAACCAATTATTCACATAGTGGCACACTTGTATACTAGCATTTTATAATAGAATAATAGCAGAAGCGTGCTAATTTGTAAAATGGTTTTTGGTCAATTTTTACATAAATTTGGAAAATTGTTTTTGTAGATCTTGTACAAGACAGAATACTAGCAGTTTTTTCACGATTTGTCCGACTATTCAAATTAAAGTAAAACGGGGCATCTGCCCCGCTTAAAATTCAATTCCTTTTCTTGCAGCCAGTCCGTCACGATAAGGATGCCGGACCTCTTTTAACTCCGTCACATAATCGGCTGCCTCTTTCAACCATTCTGCCGGATGTCGTCCGGTCAGAATGATCTCCGTATTCGAAGGTTTCCGAAGGATCACCTTCCATAACAGTTCTTCCTCCAGGACTTTCTGCTCCAGTGCCGCACATACTTCATCCAATACCAGCAGGCGCCCGGGACAATTCATCGGAGACTGCCTTTCATACGCAACGTATTCCAGTAATTTTGTCTGCTCGGTCTTCAGCTGTTCCTTCTCCTCCGCACTCATCGCAGATACAAATCCGGGTGTATTTTTGCCGTAAAACACCGATGCCCCGAGTTTTTCCAGCTGCCTGGTCTCGCCGCTGCCCTCTTTTTTACAAAATTGTACTACCGTCACATCCGCACCCTGCTCGAGTGCCCGCAGCGCCGTCCCCATCGCTATGCTGGTCTTGCCCCGGCCTTCCCCGTAATACAGATGCACACGGCCGGCATTTTTCAGATAGGAAAGACGGCGTATCACATGCCAATGCATTTCCTCTCCTTCCAACGAAGCTTCCAGCAGATACCCTTCTCCGTTACCGAAGCGCCATCCCATATAGTCTCCGGGGATATCCGTACAAAACCGTTCCATCGCCGCCATGATGGTTCCGCCATGCGCAACGATCGTGATTTCCTGTCTTCCTTCTTCCGCGTTCTGTTTTACCAGCTGCAGCAGTGCCTTGCAAATACGCTCCGAAAACTCTCTTCGGCCTTCCCCGCCGGGGCAGACATTATATCGATCCGACGCGATCCAGGCCGTAAATTTCGGATCTTTTTGCATCTCCGCCCAGGTTCTTCCTTCAAAACTTCCGAAATTCATTTCCTTCAATTCCGGAATCGGGATATACTCTGCCCCCGGATAAAGGATCTCTGCCGTCTGCCGTGTTCGCTGCAGCCCGGTCACATATACGGTTTTGGGATGTTCCGCGGAAGCGAACAGCTGTCTGCGCCCCTCTTCTGTCAGCGGAAGATCTTTCCACCCCAAAAATCGCCAGTCTCTGTTATATTCGGTTTCGCCGTGTCGCAGGATTCGAATGATCATCGTTCCATATCCTCATGATTCACTAATTTATATAGTACATCGTTCTTCAGATCTGATAGAGCAATGCATTGCAGATGGCCGCTGCCACATTACTGCCGCCTTTTCTTCCGCTTGCAACAATATACGGCACATCCAGCTGCATGATCAGTTCCTTTGCCTCCACCACATTTACAAATCCGACCGGAACGCCGATGATCAGTTTCGGATGCAGACGTCCCTCTTTTACCAGATCGTACAGAGCCACCAATGCCGTCGGCGCATTTCCGATGGCATAAATAAAATCCTCGCCCAGCGCCGCCGTTCGTTCCATGCTCACACTCGCCCGGGTCACACCGCGCTCTTTTGCCTCCGCCGCCACATCCTCATCCTGCATAAAGCAATGTACGCTTCCGCCGAAAGTTGCCAGTTTCTTTTTGTTGATGCCGGACATAGCCATGGAGGTATCCGTAACGATGGATGTTCCTTCCCGCAGATACCGAAATGCCTTGTCCAAAACACCTTCCGAAAAGCGCATGGTTTCGGCATAGGAAAAATCCGCCGTGGTATGGATCACACGCTTGATGACCAGCGCTTTCTCTTCTTCCCATTCTTCATGCGGTATGTTTTTTAATTCTTCCGTGATGATCGCAAAACTGCGTTTTTCAATTTCTGCCGGTGCACAGTATTCCAGTTCTTCCCGTTTCATCCGATCTCTCCCCGTATCTTGCCCGATCCTCTAATCATAAAACGGTTCTCATTGACACTGCCGTCAATCAGAACCGTTTCAACTCCTGTATATCCGTGTCGATTATTTAATATCGATGATAGGCACTTTCTTCAATCCTCTCACGCGCTTCACTTCGTTAACGCGTTCTTTTTCAATATTCTGCTCTATACAGATCTCTTCTCCGGTAGCCAGATCCTTTACCCAAAGTTCATAGCTGGTATCCGCTTTGAACAGCCCCTTCTGCTTGTTTGCCAAAATATGCTTTGCAAACACTTCGAATCCGGGATGTCCCACGCCTCCGGCCTGAATCAACGATTTTGCAGTGTTTTTATCAACATCATACCCTGCTCCGCAGATCGGGCACATATTGAAATAGGTCTTCTTATAAGGGATCAGCGGAATATAATAAATATGAAACCAGGAAGTGTATTTCATAAGCGCTTTTTTGTAAGTGCGTCCGCAAGCCCCACAGCTTTCCTCCTGTCCCAGATACCCCATATTCTTTGCCGTTTCTCTTGTTCCGTAAATGATTGTTGCCATCTTTTTCCTCCCAAAATAGAACACTTATTGACTACTTTTTATGCGGCGTGCTGAACAACGCCTGTTACATAATACCTTATTTTCCCGAATTGCGCAATATGTGATAAATGCGTTCCATATCCAGGTGTTCTCGAACCGCCTGCTCCAAAAGATCATATTGCTGCCGGCGATAGGCCTGCCGGTCAACACCGCAATGTTCCGTTCTTTCGATTCCGGCATGCATACAGGCTTTTTGCAAAAAGCTCTCACGGAAACCATCGGCATCAAACAATCCATGCAGATAGGTGCCGAATACCTCGCCCTGCACACAGCCGTCTTCTTTTTCCGTACCGTTCTGATCGGTCAGAATGCTGAACGGCTGTGCCTCAGCCAATCTCCGACTCTGCCCCATATGGATCTCGTAACCCTCCACACGGTTTTGGGGATCCGATGCCCCTGCACTCCCGGCCGACCAAATCATACCGCTTGCCCGCGTTCTGGTTTTTTGCTCTTCAAAAACGGTTTCCACCGGAAGCAATGCGAGCCCGGATACCACAGTCTCCCCATCCCGTATGGTCTGTCCCAGCATCTGGTAGCCGCCGCAGATGCCGCCCACGATCGCACCATCTTTGGCACAACGCCGGATCACGATATCCAGACCGAATTCCTTTAGCCACGCCAGATCACCCAGTGTATTTTTGCTGCCGGGAAGCAGGATCACATGCGCCTTCTGCAATTCTTCCTTTTGCGTCGTATAACAAAGGGATACCCCTTCCTCTTCTTCCAGCGGTGCAAAATCCGTGTAATTGGAAATGTGCGGCATACGAACCACCGCGATCCGAAGCCCGCCGTTTCCATGCCGCGTGCCGATGCGCTCGCTCAGACTATCCTCTTCGTCAATATCCACTTTCAGATACGGCAAGACTCCGACTACCGGAATCCCGCAGAGCGCCTCGATCTGATCGATCCCGGGCTGCAGCAATGATACATCCCCGCGGAACTTGTTGATGATGATGCCTTTGATGCGCTCCCGTTCCTTTGGCTCCAACAGCATTACCGTTCCGTAGATCTGCGCAAATACGCCGCCGCGGTCAATATCCGCCGCCAGCAATACCGGCGCATCCACCAGTTCGGCCATACCCATATTCACGATATCATCGCTTTTCAGATTGATCTCGGCAGGACTGCCGGCGCCTTCGATCACGATCGTATCGTACTGTTCTTCCAGAGTATGAAACGCCTTTAATATCTCGGGCACCAGTTTCTTTTTGTATTTGAAATATTCCCTTGCCGACATATCCGCCAGCACTTCCCCGTTTACGATGACCTGCGATCCGGTGTCGCTGTTTGGCTTAAGCAGGATCGGATTCATCGCCGACAACACCTCCGTCATCGCCGCTTCCGCCTGCATCGCCTGGGCACGCCCGATCTCCAGACCGTCTTTGGTCACATAGGAATTGAGTGCCATATTCTGTGATTTAAACGGTGCCGCTTTGTGTCCGTCTTTGGCAAAGACGCGCAGCAGTCCGGCCGTGATCAGACTCTTGCCTGCATTGGACATTGTTCCCTGCACCATGATCTTTTGACTCATCCTTCATTCTCCCTGCTTTTTAAAAAGAAACCTTCTTCATTCTAACGTATGATCAACATAATACTGACACGAACGATCAATCCGATCAGCAATGTCAAAAAGGCCGTTACGTACATCATCACATTTGCCCGGAAGATATCCTTGATCTCAATCTCTCTCGTAGCATCTCCGATATAGGGCTTTTCTTTTTTCTTTCCGAAGTACCAGGCATCTCCCGCCAGACGAACGCCTAACGCGCCGGCACATGCGCTCTCGGTCTGGGCCGAATTGGGGCTTTCGTGGTTGAAACGGTCACGCTTCCAGATACGGTATGCCCCTTTGCCATCCGATCCGGTCAACCCTGCCGCCGCGCACCACAGCAGTGCCGCGATCCTGGCGGGAATAAAATTCATCACGTCATCCAGCTTCGCTGCCGCTCTTCCGAAAAACAGATAACGGTCATTTTTGTATCCGATCATGGAATCCATCGTGTTGATCGCTTTGTAGATCATCGCAAGAATGGGCCCGCCCAGGAACAGATAAAAGAGCGGCGCCACAACACCGTCCGTTGTATTTTCCGCAACCGTTTCCACGGCAGCACGGATCACACCTTTTTCATCCAGCGACTGTGTATCCCTGCCAACGATACGGGATACGGCTTTCCTGCCTTTTTCCAGCGCATCCTCTTTTTCCCGCAACGCCCTCGATACATTCATGCTCTCCAATTGCAGATCCCGCATGGCCAATGTGGTATCGCACAGAAATACCGATGCCATAAAAACAGCATAAACATGTATCTGCAACAGCAAAAAAAGGATCGCACCGACCACCGTTGCCGTAGCCAGCACCACCAGGATCACCAAAAGCAATCCTTTTCGAAATTTCACTTTATCGGATTGCTCTTCTTTGTACAGTCCCTTATCCAGCGCACTGATCAGCCGCCCGATGATACAGACCGGATGAAACCGGCCGATCGGATCCCCGAAGAGCAGATCCAATACAAAACCAAGCACGATCGCGATCGTACCGTACACCATCGTATAGATTGTGGATATGTTTGCCAACTCGTTCATTTGATCCTCTGTGCGATCCCGCAGATCACACGGTATACCTCCGTTGCTTTTTGTGCCGCCACGCACATCGTTCGTCCGACGGCTTCCCGGTAATCCCGGTCCGCTTTTTCCATCGGCACAATTCCCTGTCCCACTTCATCACAAAGCAGGATGACCTCCGGATTTTTCTGCAACAGTGTCTCCAGTTCTCCCACCGGATCCAGTCCCTGCTCCATCTGCTTCCGGATCCGCAGATGATAATGATCGATGGCCGCAAAATCACGGCCTTCTTCCGCACCGTTTAGGATCCTTTCCTCCGGAACCCCAAACATTCCCTGCACGCAGTCTTTTTTTCCCTGAAACGCCCCTCCGACAAACAGTATCATATTCTTTTCACCTTCTCGTTATTTTTTTCTAGTCTTATCCGAATATCGTTGCCGGTATCAAAACAATGACACCGATCAGTTCTAGCATACAGAGCAGCCAGCCGGCCAGATCCCCGCTCACACCGCCGAATTCTTTGATCGCCATCGTACGATACCAAAATAGCATGAGCAGATCCGCAAGAAACCATGCGGATATTCGCCACCATTCCTCCGAAAGCGGCAGCTGACACAGCAACACCGCGATGCACATAACGGAAAATACAGATAAAACGACAGTCTGCACGATGGTCTTACCGCCGGTCACCGTCTTTAACATACCGTCTTTTCTGGCCTTCGGAAACCAAACGGATGTATAGGCACACAATACTCTCGACCAGAACGGGATCACCAGCGCATATACCATCAATTGCTCCCCGCGTGCTGCATATTGTTCCGTCAGCAAGATCAGTCCGGCCAACAGCAACATCAGATAGAGCAGCAAACGGATCACGCCGAACGCCCCTATATGCGGATCCTTTAATATCCGCTGCTTTTCTTCTTTGGGCAGATAGGAATGTCTGGCATCTGCCGTATCGATCAGGCCGTCCAAATGAATCCCGCCGGATAGTACGATCGGGATGACGATCAATAATAATGCGGTTACGACGGACGGAAATCCTTTGCGATCCGCCAGCCATAAGAGCACTGCTTCCGCCGCTCCGATCACTGCACCGACCAGCGGATAAAAACAGATCACATACTCGGCATTTTTTTCTTCCCATTTCACCTGCGGCATGGGAATGCGGGAATAGGTCGAAAACGCCATACAGATGGTCTTAAACACATTCATAACGTGCGCATGATCTCCTTTCCCTTTTTCCATACCGGGATCCCGTAAACCACTTCCACCACGGCATCGGAATATTTGGCCAGCATATCGTTGACTTTTCCGAGTTCATTGATGTACTGCACGGTTTCCGGTGAATAAAACAGACCGTCGGAAAACACCTCATTGGTCACTGCAACCAGCAGCCTGGCATGTCGTTTTAAGCTGACCACATCCTGCACAATGCGCTCCGCCGTGTCCGTATGAAACAGATCCTCACTGCCCGGCGTTTCCGTTCCGTCCGCATGCACCACTCCGAACATCTCATTCGCTGTCAGATTGGACAGACACTCCAACAGGATTGCCTCCCCGCAGCGTCCTGCCAGGCGTCCTATGGAAACGGGACATTCCATGGTGTGAAATCCTTTTCCGGATCGCAGCGCGTGATGTCTTGCGATCCTGGCTTCGGCTTCCATACCGTCTCTTTGCATTGTGGCCAGATAGGTCTTGCGCAGATCCCCTGCCAGATGCATGATCAGGCTTTCTGCATATTCGGATTTTCCGCTGGCCGCACCCCCGGTTACCAGTATCATCATAATTTCGTATACCTCTCGTAAGCATTCATTCCCAGTGCGTCAAAACCGGTATTTCCGTAATAGACTGCCAGTGCCATCCGCAGCAGCGGGATCAGCATCACGGCACCGGTGCCTTCTCCCAGCGCCAGTTCCGCGTGGATCGGCGCCTGCAAACCAAGTGCATCCAACAGCAGTTTCATCGCCGGCTCTTTCCCCTGATGACTGGGCAGCATATATTCCCGGCATCCGGGTAGCAGTCGTTCCGCGGTAAGTGCCGCAACTGCCGAGATCACACCATCGATCACTACGGGAATACCGTACATCGTCCCGCCCAGAAAAACGCCGACCATCCCGGCGATGTCCAGACCACCCACACAACACAGCAGCCGGAACACTTCTTTTGCATCCGTTATACCACCCTCTGCAATGGAAAAACCGTGCTGCTGCAATCCTTCCCGGATCACTTGTCTCTTACGTTGCAATCCGGCATCGTTCAATCCGGCGCCCCGTCCCGTCACCAGTTCACTGTCGGTCCCGGTCAGCTCCGCCGCCATCGCTGCACTGGTAGTCGTATTGCCGATGCCCATTTCTCCGGTCAGTAAGATACGATATCCTTTCTCCTTGTATTCCTTTGCCAGTTCCATACCGGTGCGGATCGCAGCCAGGGCTTCTTCTGCCGTCATTGCCGGTGCTTTTAAGAAATTCCGTGTTCCCTGCCGCACCATACGGTCCAATACCTTTTCTCCGCCTTCGATTCCACCGAGTTCATCCCGGATCCCGATATTCACTGCCTGTACTTCGATTCCTGCAGACTGTGCCATACGGCAGACCGAAGACGTTCCTCTTCCGAGACTTCCTGCCACCGCAGCCGTTACCGATGCGTCCGACTGCGTTACGCCTTCTTCCACGATCCCGTTATCCGCACAAAAAACCAGCAGCATCGCAGGGTCCGTCTGTACCTCGGCAGTCCCCTGCATCCCGGCCATGCGGACCATGGTCTTTTCGAAAAGTCCGAGGCCGTCCAGAGGTTTCGCTATGGCATCCAGTCGCTGTGCCGCCGCTTCCATACTGCGCACATCGATTGCTTTTCTCTCCGCACACAAAGCCGCGATTTGGTTATAGGTTTCTTCATATATGTTCAATATTTTCCCCCGATACATTCCGGTCTTTATTCTCCCTTTCCGCTAATGTTCCGAAAAGAGGGTGTTTGCCGGAACCTCTTTTTCCTTCGTTACTCTTTGTTCTCTTTTTTATACTTCTGCGCTGCCTTAACAAATCGCTCTGCCGCTTTCGGACTGCCGGCAAAGGAAATGTGCGGAAAACCGGCATAGAACGTATCCGTTGCAACCGCTGCCTTCCAGTTTCTGCTGTGGTCCGGCTTTTCTGCACATAACGCATCCGTTTCCAATTCCGAAACAAAATAATGAAATTCGTGCGCTCGCAATTCGTCACCGGCTTGCGCAAGCAGCTGGTCTTTCTCTGCCTTCAGCGTAATGTAACCAAACTGCCGTTGAAATCCCTGATAGGAACATTCGGCCTGTAAAGCACCTGCTCCGGCATATGTGTTTCCGGTCTGATCCGTCAGTGTCTTGTGCAGATACAAAAAGCCTCCGCATTCCGCGATCGTCGGCAGACCGCCTTTGATCTTATTACAGATATCCGCTCTTATGGATTCATTTTTCTCCAGTGCCCCGGCGTACAATTCCGGATAACCGCCGGGCAGGATCAACGCATCACAGGCAGGAAGTTTTGTATCCGTCAACGGACTGAAATAAACAACCTGTGCACCAAGGGATTCCAGCACCTCGATATTCTCGCGATAATAGAAGCAAAATGCGGCATCGCGCGCGATCGCAATGCGAACCTTCGGAACAGATGCATCCGCTGCGATATGTCTATCTGCATTCTCGCTAAATGAAGCGATCGTTTCCGCATTCATTGCGATCTGTTCCGCCAGCGACAGATCCACGGTCTTTTCGAGGCGTTCCGCCAAACGATCCACCTGTTCCTGAAATCCCGCGATCTCCTGCGGTGTCACCAATCCGAGATGCCGGCTTTGCAATCCAAACTCTTTTTGTTCCGGCAGGTATCCCACCGGAATGAGGCCCATCTCTTTGATCTGTTTTGCTGCCTCCGGATACAAACGTTCCGGAAAGCGGTTCAGTAATACACCGCGAATCCGTTTTCCTTCCGGTCGGAAATGTACAAAACCATACAGTTCCGCCAAAGCCGAAACGGCCCTGCCCTTGCAATCCACGATCAGGATCACCGGTGTTTCCGTCCACTCGGCAACCTGTGCGGTAGAAGCCTCACTTGCAAATCCGATTCCGTCGTAATATCCCATCACGCCTTCGATGACGGCCAGATCCGCACCGACTGCATGCCGGATCATATTCTCCCGCAGCTGCTCACGATCCTGAAAAAACGAATCCAGATTACCGCTGTCTATGCCCAGTACTTCCCGGTGAAACATAGGATCGATATAATCGGGTCCGCATTTAAACGCCGCCAATCTGCGTCCCTGTCTTGCAAACGCCCGCAGCAATGCACAGGTGATCGTAGTCTTTCCCACACCGCTGTGTGTTCCTGCCAGCAACAGGCGCGGTATTCTTTTTTTCTGTTCACCGGTTTCTTTCAAAAATCTTATCTCCCAAATAATGCTTACTTTATGTTACGATCCTGTTTCTTATGATCGTTCCTTATCCTTTGCTTTGTGTTGACGTTCCGTTTCCGTCTGCCGTGATCACATAGACCGGATTGAGTCCTTCCATCATATGATACTTTCCTCGCTTTACCGATCGGGACACTGCGATCTGGGAGATCTCCGGATCGGAATATTCCAGCGCCTCCAAAGCATTTAATGTCTCCTGCAACGTCTCCAATGCCGTGACATTGATCACCACATGGATCTTCGGATTCTTCTGCAGCAACGTTTTTAAGATCTCACGCATCGCACCTTTGCTTCCGCCGATAAATGCCTTATCGGGTACCGGCAATTCCGCCATCGCTTCCGGCGCCATTCCTTTGATGATCTGCAGGTTTCTGCACAGGAACCGCTGTTTATTTTTTTCGATCAGCTGCAACGCTTCTTCGTTATGCTCGATCGCATAAACTGCACCGTATGCCGCCGCAACGGATGCCTCTACCGATATACTGCCGGTTCCTGCACCGATGTCATAGACCACATCTCTGTGTCCCACCGCAAGCCTGCTCATGGTCACGGCACGCACTTCGCTTTTTGTGATCGGTACATCCCCACGAACAAAAGCATCGTCTGCGATTCCGCATTGCCGCAGGATGCTGCCGTTCCCCAATGGTTTCACCAGCATCAGCGATAACGGATCGGTCTTCGTATTTCGCAACTGCTCCGCACTTCCATGCGTGATCTTTTCTTCCGCATATCCGAGCTGCTCCCCGATCCAGACTTCACTGCCTCCGAATCCGAGATCGCAGAGTTCCTGCAAAACTTCTTCAAATCCTTTTCCGCCCAGCAACACAAATTTTTCTCCGGAGCATAAGGATGCGTAATAGTTTTGCGCTCTTCCATGCAGGCTGTAAATGGCCGCATCGCTCCACGCCTGCGCCGTCTTTGCCGACAGATACGAAAGCGAGGAAACGCCCGGGCAGATCCGCAACGTATACATCTCTTTGGCTTCCGCCAACTGTTTTGCATAGATCGATGCCGCGCTGTAAAATCCGCTGTCCCCGGATACCAATACCGCAACACGTTCTTCCGTTGCAGTACGGAGCAATTCCATCAGTTCATTTGCCTGATATCCCTGGCAGATCCGCTGTCTGCTGTTTCCCAATGTTTTTACCAACCGCTCCGGTCCAAACACCAGTTGCGCGGATTGCAGCAGTGCCAAGGCTTTTCCGGTCATACTTTCGGCCGTTCCCATGCCGCATCCGATGATTGTGATATCTTTTCTCATATGTTCTCCCGGTTTCACATTGCGCCAAACGCTTTATTTATCCGTTGTTGTCAATAATTCCATTTTGACAGAATTACTTCTCTGATTCCGTCTTGTTAATTTTCCCCAGCTTCCAAAAAAGCGACCGCTTCTTCCAACGTGATCCCCTGTTCTTGCGCGGGTCTTCGGATCACGATCACATCTGCCCCTTCTTTCTTCGCTGCTCCGATCTTTTCCGCAAATCCTCCGCGGCTTCCCGATTCTTTGGTCACCAGTACCGAGATATTGAATTCCCGAAGGACCTTTCGATTCTCTTCTTCCGAGAACGGTCCCAGTCCGGTCAGGATATGTGCCTGTGCGATCCCGGCCTGTAATGCGATCGCTTCGTTTGCTTCCCCGGGAAGAATGCGCGCATAGACCTCCGGATTATGTTTCGTCAATGCGGTAAAGACCGGCAGTTCCTTGCTGCCTGTGGTCAGTAATACCGGCTGCGTTGCATAGTTCTGAATTAAACTCTCGCATGCCTCTTGTGCGTTTTCCGCAACCATACATCCCTCGTATGCTATGCTTTCCCGCAAGACACGCAGATATTTTATCTGTTCCGCAGCACACGCAGTTTGAATATTCGCCGATACCTCTACCGCATAGGGATGGGTCGCATCCAGCACAAAAGCCGGCTTACGCAGCCGCATCTGTTCCGCCATCTGCGCAGCATCCAGACGGCCGATGTGTGTGCGTTCACTTTCCGCAATTTCGTTCGGGAGCACCGCAGCACCTTCCGGCGTTGCAACAAACACATGGCACTTCCATCGTTTCCATGCGGTTTCTGCCAGGATGTGGCCTTCCGAAGTGCCGCCGAATAAAAAGAGCGTCTCCATATCAAACTCCGGTGTTTTCATATTCCCTGGACGTTCCGTACTTTTCCAGATAGCCTCGCGGCGTCACCATTTTATCTCCGATCATTCTGGTCCGGCTGTTACCGATCAGCACAACGGTCTGCATATCCACTTCTGCTTCGTGCAGATCTTTCAGCAATACCGTTTGCGTATGTTCCCCTTCACGCCCGATGCTGTACGCCAGACCGCAGGGTGTATTGCCGTCCTTATATCGCAATAGTATTTCACATGCTTCGATAAAATGCTCTTTTCTGCTATGGCTGGAGGGATTGTACAAAGCAATGCAAAAGTCCGCATCCGCAGCCGCTTTCAATCGTTTGCAGATCAGTTCCCACGGTGTCATCAGATCGCTTAAACTGATGATCGCCAGATCGTGTCCCAGCGGTGCGCCCAGCAATGCCGCTCCGGACATTGCCGCGGTCAGCCCGGCAACTACATGCACTTCTACACGATTGACGGCATCCATCTGCTCTACGGTCTCCCAAACCAATCCGGCCATGCCATAGATTCCGGCATCACCGCTGCAGACTACCGCTACGTTCTTTCCTTCCAACGCTTTTTGCACAGCCGCCCTGCAGCGCTCCATTTCTCCGCGCATCCCATTTTCCAGATATTCTTTATCCGGAAACATTGTTTTCAGCAGTTCCGTATAGGTGCGATATCCGACCACAATATCAGCACTCTGTATTGCTTCCTGCGCTTCCGGTGTCATGCGTTTTGGATCCCCCGGCCCAAAGCCGACCACATATATCATTCTTTATTCTCCTCTGCAAAGTGCAAAACCGTATTCCGCTTTGCTACGGCCAGTGTCATACCGTCCTGCGCGGTTTTGTGTAAAAGCAATTCTGCATGTTCTCCCGCCGCACACACCGCCGCCCGTTCGCAAACATTGTCCACACCGACCTGTGATTCCACAAAAGCCGATGCGGAAAAATCACCTTTCATAGTCATTAGCGTTTCTGCATCATAGGTTACAAACGGAATCCGCAAACGCTCTGCCAGTTCGATCAATCCCGCTTCGTCGCTCTTTTTATCCACCGATGCCACGCCACAGATCTTTTCCAACTCCAATCCGTTTTGCTTTAAGGTCTCCCGTACAAACGCTTCCAGAGCATCCGCTTCTTTTCCGCGACGACATCCCATACCGAGATACAGATTCTTCGGTTCCGCCAAAAGCCGGCATTCCATCGCAAACTGTTTCGTTAAGTCCGGATCCTCCGTAATGGTGATCCCGCATTCCGGTCGCACCGAATCTGTTTGATCATTCACAAAAGCACATCGCTGTAATCCTTCCGGCAATTCTCCTTCGATCGGAAATACCGTAGTCAATCCCACACACTCCCCGGCCAGGATCCTTGCAGATACTTCTTTGATCTTGGTACTGTCTTCGATGCGCAGTCCGTTTCGTTTGGCAAACAGATCCACCGCAAAAGCCCCTTGCACATCCGTTGCCGTAGTGATCACCGCCTGCGCCCCGATGGCATCCGCGATCTGTTTTGCCCACGCATTCGCACCGCCCAAATGTCCGGACACCAGCGGGATCACAAACCTTCCCGCTTCATCCATACACAACACCGCCGGATCCGTCGTCTTACTTTTCAGATACGGCGCGATCTTCCGCACCGCAATCCCGGCAGCGCTGATAAAGAGGATCATCTGCGCCGATACAAAATATTGATCTAAAATGTCCTCCGTCTTCGCAAATGTACATTCCTCTTTTTTATATGCAAACTTCAGCACTTCACATCCGGGTGTTTTATGCTCCACCGCAGCAGCAACCTTTTCCTGTAATTCTGCCCCGGCAACGGTATATGAAATTGTCACGATTACCTTTTGAGTAGAATTCATTTTTCTTCCTCGATAAATTGGAGTTTGTCGGTGTTCCTTGCCTTCCCCCTGCCGGGGAAAAGCTGTCGC
>CAMJAP010000031.1 GCA_946403625.1 uncultured Lachnospiraceae bacterium | reverse complement strand
ATTTTCTGTTTTGATTAACCCCCAAGCACATAAGTGAAAACACTGCTCGTTTCTTAAATCCTTGAAAACAATATTCTCATACCCATCTATACTTCTGTAGTTTTGCGAAAAATAAAGGTGGAACCGTGACAAGTAAATTACGATTCCGCATAATATGATTGCGCTGATCACAATTCCAACGACTATCTTTTCCCATAATTTCACGGTGTTATTCCCCTTACATCAATCATTATCCGAATTCTGATCCACCCGAAATCTTGCTTAATTAATTTCCAGACTATCCAATGCCATCTGCCAGTATTTCTCCGGAATACATCTCCAATCCACCTTTCCCTCGTACTTTTGACAAAATTCATATGCCTTGGAAAGCACTCTGGCGTGAGATGTCTCCTTGCCTTTCAGTACTGCTTTGGTTACCTTATACCAACCGGGCGCCTGTTCATATAATTGTTCAGCGTCCATCTCTTGGATTGCCCGATCCACATCATAGGATAGCGATAGGTATTCCGCCTTCCATTCTCCACTTTCATCATACAGGATCATAAACTGCGTCTTTCCGTCACTTTTTAACGGAACACCTACCGATCCGGGATTGATCACGCGTCTTCCGTTTCGTTCAAACTCACCTTGCATGTGCGTATGCCCACAGATTGTCAGTTCCGTTTCCAGCCTCGCGGTCACCTCATCAATATAATCGCAATCCTCACGCAGATCCTGATTGACCTTAAACGGTGATCCATGGCAGATCACAAAAGGTGGCAGATCCGGATACTGTATCTTTTGAGATATCGGCATTTGCTCAAATGCCTCGATCTGTTTTTCCGTCAAATGCTCATACGAATAAAGAAGCATTCCGGATCCCGAAGTCCCCTTCTCCCATCTCCAATCGCTGTGAAGTCCCTTTTTGTGATCGATCCAGTAGTTTTCTTTATTTCCGCGAATAAAGGTACATGGATACTCTTTCTTTAATGCATCCAATAAATCGATCGTTACTTCCGGGCAGGATAATTCACCGATATAATCTCCCAAAAAGATGTATTTCTCTGCCCTAAGTTCTTTCGCTTTTTCAATACACCTCTCAAGCGCAATATGATTGCTGTGAATATCTGCCATTACGGCAATTCTCATTTCTTTCCCCTCTTATTTCTCCAGTTGAAATTCCAGCGCCTGACCGTCGCAGCTGCTGTTACAGATCCAGACCTGAAACTTCCCGGCTTCGCTTTCCCACTTTTCTTCTGCGGTCCAGAAGCGCAGCATTTCTTCCTTGATGGTGAAATGCACTTCTTTCTCCGCTCCGGGATCTAAAGTGATCTTTTGAAAATCGATCAGCTCCCTGACCGGGCGTACGCGACTGCCTGCGACATCCCGGAGATACAGCTGCACTGTAACATCACCTTTCCTATCTCCGGTATTTCGAACGGTGACGGAAGCCGTGATGGTCTCCGCTATCGACATCTTCTGCGCACTCAGTTTCGGATCGATATATGCAAAATCGGTATACGAAAGTCCGTATCCAAAGGGATACAGCGCTCCGTTCTCGCAGTCCAGATATCTCGATGTGTATTCAAACGGTCCGTTTACCGGCTTGGGACGGCCCGTGGGATACATATCATAATGCAGCGGTTCCTGTCCAACGGTGTACGGAAAACTGACCGGCAATCTTCCGGAAGGTGCAGTCTTTCCGCTCAGAACATCCAGCACACCGTGGCCGCCTTCCGTGCCCGGCAGCCAGCAGATCATCAGGGCATCCGAGAGTTCCCGCACTTCTTTCAGTTCCAGCGGTCTTCCGGTAAAGATCAGTGTAACGATCCGTTTCCCGGTCTTATGGATCTCACGCAGCAGATTCATCTGCACGGCAGGCAGCTGCAGGCTCGCCTTGCTCGTGGCTTCTCCGGACTGGGTACTGTCTTCCCCAAGGCATAAGACCACGGTATCTGCCCACTCTGCGGTACGAAGCGCCTCGGCCAGGAGTTTGTCATTTTCTTCCTGCCAGTGATCGATATGACAGATCCCCCGTGCCGTCACCGCATCCTGATCCAGCATCGTGCAGCCTGCTGCCACTTTTCTGTTCTCCGGCGCATATACCTCCGATGCCGCTTCCCATACGCTTACGGTGTTTTCATCCTCTCCGGAAAATGCCCATGCGCTCTGCAATCTTTTGGTATCGGCAAACGGACCGATAAACGCATTCTTTTCCTTTCGGAGCGGCAATGTGTTCTCTTTATTTTCCAAAAGCACCAGACTGGCCGCAACCGCCTCTCTTGCCAGGCGTCTGCTCTCTTCGGTGATCACAGGGCCGCTCTCCGCATCCAGTCCCCGGTAGGGATCTTCAAAGAGTCCCAGATCATTTTTCATATTCAGGACGCGCAATACCGCCGCATCCAGCATCTCCATCGACACGGCACCGTCATTCACCAGTTCCTCCAGATATCCGCTGTAGCAGCCGGAACACATATCGATATCCACACCTGCCATCATCGCTTTTAACGCAGCATCCCTTTGATCTTCGGCATAGCCGTGATTGATCATTTCTCCGACAGCGCCCCAGTCCGAAATCAGGACTCCCTGAAAACCAAACTCTTCTCTTAAGATCTTTTTCATCAAGAAAAGATTTCCGGTGGCGGGAATACCGTTTATGCTGTTAAAGGAAGTCATGACCATCACCGGATTTTTCCGGATGGCTTCGCCGTATGCCCGCAGATAGTGTTCTCTCAGCGTATGCTCCGAAAGCTCGGTATTGTTATAATCCATTCCGCCCTCGGCAGCACCGTATGCCGCAAAATGTTTAACACATGCTGCGATATGGTCCGGATCTTTCAAGTCCTCTCCCTGATAGCCTGCGACCATTGCCGAAGCCATACGGGAATTCAATAACTTATCTTCTCCGGTGGATTCCATGATCCTGCCCCACCTTGCATCCCGGCACAGATCCGCCATCGGAGAGAATGTCGCATGAACACCGTCGGCTGCCGCTTCCCGCGCCTGCATCTCCGTGCCCTTCTTTACGGCTTCCGGATCAAATGCGGCGCCCTGTCCCAACGGGCAAGGCAGCACGGTCTTGTGCCCGTGGATCACATCCAGCATAAACATCAGCGGGATATGATGCGGATGTTCCTTCATATACTGTTCCTGAATCTTCCTTAACCTTTTGTTGCCCCAGATTCCCAGCGTGCTTCCGGCCAGCCTTTTGACACTGTCCTTGACCTGCCCCCGGTCAATGCCGGTGATCTCCGCATCCGCTTCGTACTCCGAGCCGGGGATCTGTACCAGCTGCATCACCTTCTCTTCCGTTGTCATATCCCGAACTAACGCTTCCAGTGCTTTCTTATCCATATAACCCTCCGATTCTCCGATCTGCCGATTACTTCACCGAGTCCGCAGCTTTCAGATAGTCCGTTAAATACGCGCCTTCTTCAACATCATCCGTGCCAAGCACGATCACCTTCTCACCATCGTATTCTCCGATATGAAAATCTTCACTGCACACGATGCGCGTAAAGCGATCAAACAGTTCTCCCAGATTTTTCGCAAGAACGGTCTTGCCCTGTTCATCCCTTCCAAAGCTGATCACCTGGCCGACCGTACCGTTTTTGTTTAATTCCAGATCCACACCGATGAAGTTGCCGCCGCCGTCCGAGCCGATCGGTATCCACTTGGTGTTTGCATAACTGCGGCGCCATTCCGATCGCATGGCCTCCAGGCTCAGGAAATGAAATCCCAGCAGCATACCGCAAACCGCTTCCGCCTTATCCCCGTCATTGGTAAGGTAGAGCCCTTTCAATAACTCCGGAAAGGTTCTGCCGATCTCTGTCTCCGCCGCCCGGATATCGGCTTCCGATGCACCGCCCCGCAGGTTTTCCCGTAAATCCGGGATCTGATCGCACAGCACTTCTATATAAGCATTCCACTCGATGTTTCGGATCCGCATCTCCTCACTTGCCTTCTCCACAACTCGCACCCCTTTTCGGAAGCACAACACGCCGCCCACGGATGACGGGATGGCAAAAGCAAACGCTCCGATGATCTTGTCCAAATTTGCAAAACCGGCGATCAGCAAAAGTACTGCAAATCCGATCAGCAGTACGCCGACCTTTTCCAGAACAATTCCTTTAATCGCACTGTCCTTTTTCAATCCCAATACGGACAATGCCAGAAATGCCGCTGCCATTCCGGCAATGACCACTCCGGCTATGGCCGTTGCACCTTCCTCCCTCGATGCAAACGCTGCCATCAAAAACAGGATGATTGCACAAGCCGATAACAGAATGGTTATGATATAATACGCCTTTTTCATAGCTATGGACCTCACTCTTTTTCTCGCGGAACGATACAGCGACCGATCCCCGGTTCTTCAAAAAAGATCACCTTTTCTCCGATCTTGTATCTTTCACCGTATCCGACAAAATCCGTGTAAGCGGTAATATCCTGCCCCCAATCCGTATGCTCTTCCGTGATCACACTTTCATCCCGATGACGGATCTGATAGACCGGCGGTGTCATAATCTCCATGCGATTGTATTGGTTATACAGCCGCTTTTGATGTTCGCTGATATCCACGATCTCTGCATAATAGCACTGCCACGGTTTGGGAATCTTAAGTGCCGACCGTACTGTCAGTATAAACACTGCAGCAAACACAAGGACTACTATCCAAAAACCGCGTCCCTCCACTTGGGATAAATACACCGCATACGATGCGAATCCAAGAAATACGACTGCTGCAAAGATGCGAAACAAACGCAGTTTTCGCTTCTTTTTGTATTTTGCCAGTTTCTGCAGTTCACTATAAGCTGCTTCATCAAACATAACTTACAACTCCTCTACGTAGGGATCTGTCCGTACACAACTAAAACATGAAAGGCAGCTCATTGCGTTTGCGAGTTTAATCGTTTCTGCAGTGCCAGAATGGTATCCCGGAAAGAATCGGCCTTTGCGATGGCTTGTTGAACCTTTGCATCGGTTACGAAACGACCGTTCTTTGCCGTAAAGGTCGGGATCATGGTTCTGTTATTTCTGTAACGGAACTGATAATACACATATCGTGTTCCGCCGAAAGGATCACCGGTATACCCCGATCGGATATCAAAAAGTTCCCGCACATCGGCGGTCTGAACGGCAAAGGGATTGTGAACGGAAACATAGGCGATCCGCCCATGGACTTCATCGATCACCAGGATCGACCCACAGGAGTATTTCTCCCGGTTCTGAAAGGTATGCGAACTGACAAATCCTTCCTGTGCCAGATGCTGATCCATCGTCTTTTGCGCCCGCGGAAAAAGCATCTTGTTGGCACATTCGGCAAATACCATCAGCTCGATGCTCCACACCATAAGCACGATCAATACGGCAAACTCCGGCCGTGGCGTAAACAGCACGGGAACGGCGGGCAAGATGCCGATCGCTGCCATAATCGCAATCTCCAGCAAGATAAAAGCTGCACTATACTTCTTCATGGTCACCCTCTGCTATACTGCTGCCCTTGGCTTTCACGATATGCATCGCTATCGTACAGGTTACGATCGTGATCAGAAACGACTCCAGCGTTCCGAAGCATACATCCGTCAGGAAATGGTTGGTCATATGGATGCGGTTGTATCCGCACAATACGATATATACGCAAACACCCGCGAACACTGCCGTATTTCTGCGATCGCTGCGCTTCTTCATGCAATCCGTCAACAGTGGCAGGGCGAACAAAACGCCGACAATGGACATATGCCCGCTGGGCCAGCTCTGATAGTTCTCATTGCTCCCGGCCATATACGGTATCATCTGCCACCAGTCACGGTATTCCGATAAGGGATCCCCAAGCGTCAGCAGATACTTATACCGTGGTCTGGATGCCATCTGTTTGAGCCACTGTACCGCCATATCCGACGCTACGGTTGCGATCCACAAGGCAATCCCCAGCGCGATCAGGCGGTTCGGATCGCTGTCATCCAAAAAGCGGCTCAGAAGTATCGGAAACACCGCATACGCTGCGATCCAAAACAGCCACTCCGCCGCGTTAAGATAGGCAAACGACTGCCCCAGAATATATCCCAGCACCAGATGTACGATACCACCGTAATACCAATCGGACAGACACACTGCCACGATACCGGCGAGCAGCAGCACCAGCCATACCGGAATGCGGAACGAAGCGGCCTTCTTTTTCAATCCGGTATAAATGCACACCCAGCCGGCCGGTATCAGACAATACGCCGCGACCGGACTGGCATCCGCAAAGATACTGCCGAGTGTGGTCCGGTTTGCCAGCGCCACACTGATCGGATAATCATAGAACGATCCGATCCCGATCCCCGCAAGACAGGCCAGGATCACCGCCACGATACCGATCCGCGGGATCTCTGTTATTGTTTTTTTACTCATCTGCTTTGGTTCCTATGGTTGCTCCAAAATCCACGCAAAGGCTTTTGCCGTTCGCAGTTCCGGATCTTTGAAGTGATTCCCCTCATTCCACTCCAGCGTGCAGTTCACATCCCGGCTCTTCAGCAGTTCGCAGGCGGCCCGTATCCGCTCACCCACGGTAGCCATTACGGGATTCTTTACCTTTTCTTCCTTGTCTCCGAGACTCAGATACACCTTGCCGCACTGGATCGGATGCTCTTCCATATACTCCGAAAATCCCGGAAACCAGACAGAGGGGGATGCTGCCGCCACACCGCAAAACCGGTCGCTTTGATATGCCGCCCACAGCGAAAAGAGCCCTGCCAGCGAATATCCGCCGATATAATAGGTCTTTGCCGGATCCACGCAATAGCGCTCGATCTCGCCCAGGGTATCTGCCGCTTTCCCGCCAAAGCCGTCTTTTCCGAACACCGGCGGTGCCTCCCAGGGCGACAGATCGGTATTCCAGTCATTCACCCGAAACGCCGCCAGGCAGAAATCCTTCGTACTGTTTTCACGGATCCGGGCGATCTCCTTTTCCGTCGGCGTCGTATCGCTGCCCATCACCGGCTGGATCAGGACGATCTCTGCCTCTTTATTTCCGAATTCAAAAATCTGCATCTATGTTTCCCCAAAGATGACTATTGCGGTTTGTGATCGAAGGTGACATTCTCCGGCACATCGTAATAGCCGCTACCCACCGCGATCGTGTGCGCCCGGTTTTCCTTCCGAAGCTTTGCAATCCCTCTGCAGGTAAAGATAAGTCCGCCTATAATGAAGATCATTGCAATGATACACCCTATCACATCACCGATTCCCGTCCTGCAATACAGCACATAGGGAATGACATACTCTCCGTACTCATCACTGTCAAAATGCGCGTAAATATATGCATGTTCCTCTTCACTGACCGGCTTGAGCACACCGTTCACCGAGGTCAGCACCTCGTCCGGATAAGTCACCAGACCGCTCGTATCGTTCCACCAGCCCTCAAAAAGGCTGCTTGCGGTATCCAGCGCCGTATATTTGTCCTTCGAAACTTCCACTACCAAAAAGCTGTAAATAACGGAACTGCTCTCGTTTTCCCGGATCAACGGAATCGCGTAATAGCGACTGATCTCATTCGTTTCTCTTTCGCCGTCTTTTATATCAATGCTCGCATTGGACATCACGCATCCATACGCGGTTGTGATATCCATCTTTATGTGATCGCCTTTTTTCAGAGAATTCACATCACAGGTATAGATATCCTTCGGTGTCTTCAATAAAGAAAACATCTTTCCCGAATCCGTGGTCAACAGCAGAACTCCCATAAATACTGCCAACAACGGCCACATTAATCGGTCCCAATTCATGCCATCTGTCCTCCGGCTTTTTCTTTTTTCCATAACTCACGCATCTGCTTAAGGTACGCCAGACCTTCCGGTGTATATCCCGCCCGGGCATACCAGCAGTTTTCACAGATACGCCCGATAATTTCATGGATTTCGTTATCTTTTTCCTTTTGCAGGCCGATCAGGATCGTTCCTCTGGCCGTCTCCAGTTTCAGTTGTCTCAAGGTAGTCACCCCGTTCGTCTTCTGCGTAAAGAGATATACCAGAAAAACCTCATCACAATAGGCCATCTGCAGATAATCGCTTGCATTGGCGATCACCCTCTCGGACAATGCGATATACTTATCCTTGTAGATCTCGTGATTCAGGATATCTTCTGCCTGCTGAAACAGATCCGGATTTTGCTTTAATTCCTTTGCTTTCATCGGATCCCTGCTCTGCCGTATTCCTTCTATAATTGTCAAGACCCCGGCCACCAGAAAAATCACGCCAAAACTCGCCCAGAAAATACTTCCATCGTCTTTTTGAAACTGTCTCACCTGAAAAGCAACGATGATCCCGGCGATCACACTCAGCAAAGTCCCACCGGCCATCTTAAGTTGCGCTCTTTGTTTTACAAGATTCAGTATATAATCTCTAGCCATTTCTTTTAATCCCCTCACTCAAGCTATAATCAGCGTTTATTTTATCATAATATAAAGCCAAAGTAAAACAGCAATCTCCCACGCTGCCGATAAAGAAAAACCGCAGCCACACACTGTGTAGCTGCGGTTTTATTCGTTACATCGTTTCTATTACAATCTTACCATTCCCAGTACGGATCCGGCTCGTCCTCCGGGATCATTGCACAATAATAGATTATTTCGCCATCTACGGTCGCAGTGCAATTAAAGGATCTGTCCTTATATCCGTCTGCAAATACTGCCAGTTTAATTGCAGCCCCTCTATACTCAAATGTAGCCTCACCGTTGGCATCTGTATAGATGAAATCTACATCATTCCCAATAAACCCTACATCTGAATAAATATTGCTTCCGCCGAACATAATATATGCTTTGGCATTGCTGATCGGCTTACCGGTAACAATATCAATCACCTGGATATGCGCATTGTAATTGATCGGATATCCGGATATTTTCTGAGTTCTGTCCAGAACAATCGTCGGAACCGTGGTATCCTCGCCTTCCTTCACTTCAATAACCGCGCTCACTGCAGTATCACAACCGGAATCTACCGGACCGCACCAGATCTGATATTTTCCTGCCGGCAAAACATAATGGAAGGTTCCATCACCATATCTTCCATTACCGTATCTGGGATTCAGATCCGCATAAAGATTGAAATCCGGAGCCTGTACCGGTTCATCTCCGGCCAAACCGATTCGGTTGAACTTCAGCAAAGGTCTTCCCTGAGAATAACCGATCAGTCGACCATTCGTATCAACCACTCTACCGGTAACGGTTCCCATCGGATACATGTACTCCATATATACGGTTTCCAGATCATTGTCATAGGTATCTGCAATACCGGTAAATACATCTCCGTTAATGTCTCTTACGGTAACTGTCGTATGATTCTTCTGCTGATATACCGCATAGTACATATCATTATTCAGGCGGACTTCATAATTACCTTTATCATCCGTAACCGTTTCATCTACCAGTTCCCCGGTGGCTTGTGAATAAAACTTCACTTCCACATCGCGGGCAACATAGTGTTCACCCTTTGCATTTGTGTACTTTTCCAGTACCTGCCCTTCAAAGGTATGCGTATAAGATTTGAGCGTTAACTCCTGCGGAGCACCATTCACCTCTGAAACCACATTGAAGTACGCAAACATATATCCGCGCTTTTTCAACTCAAAAGTGTACTTGCCTTCCGGAAGTTCTGTTTTGAGTGTGCCGTTCTCATCCGTCTCATACTTTGCGATCACTTCTGTATCATGCGCACCCCAGCCGGATCGGATGATAACCTCTGCTCCGTTCAGCGGCATCTCTGTTTCGGAATCCTTGGCAACAATGCTTACTGACGGCTTGATCGCTTTGAGCACTACATCTTCCACCACATTCTCGATTCCGTCAATTACGGAAACACTTACGATCTCGATTTCATAGTCTGCGCAAATGATATGCAAACGATAATCGCCTGCCGGAAGCATCAATGCATATGCGCCGTTTTCATCAGTCACAGCAGTGATCTGTGCATTATCACCCACGAGCTGTCTGGCGTGTTCGTCAATCGTAACCTGTGCACCTGCCACTGCATTGCCTTCTTCATCATAAACGAAGCCGAGCACTGCATTGAGCTGTACTTCTTCCGGAACATCTTCTTCGGAAGGAGTTTCTTCAGCCGGCGTTTCTTCGGAATTGTTTTCCTCATTATTGTTCTCTTCCGGAACTACATCACCGGTGTTTGTTTCACCCGAATTTTCCTCATCACCGGTATTGTTTTCGGAATTGTTGTTTTCTGCGTTATTTCCGTTGTCATAGGTGCAGGTGATCGCCATCTCGGAGTACTCCCCTGCTCCGCAGAATCCGATGTTTACCGAACCGCCTGCAACAACGTTTGCATTGTAATCCATCGGAACGATGATCACTGCATCGCCTTCCTGCTGCGCTGTTGCATTCCAGATGCTGGTGATCACCAGTTCACTGTTTACGGTGAGTTTCCAGTTCTGCAGCTCATCCGCGGTATTGTTTGTGATGATGATCTCTGCTACATAGCCGCCGTCCCAGGCAGAATTCACTTTCTGCGTAACAACGACTTCATTGTTGTCTTCGGCATGCGCACTGATCGACGGTGTGTACAGTGTCGTTACCAAAAGCAACAGTGTTGCCAGTATACCCGGCAAGTTAATACCTGTCTTACTTCTTTTCACACATTTTACCTCTCTCTCTTTATTCTTGTCCGCTCTCGCAACCGGCATACTGCTCCTCACGAATGCAATCGCTACATTGTTCTTCGGGTGATTCTCGTTTGCGGATCGTGATGCGATATGCTCATTGTTGTGCGAACCCAACAGGCAGAATTATAACCTGTATTATCTTTAAAAGTCAACGAAATACGCCATTTTATGGGCTTTTTCGCACTTTCAGATGAACTACATCAGTTAGGAAATCGGAGTATTTTACAGACATTGTACAGTGTTCAAAGAAGTAGACTATACTATTCGAAAGCGGAGAAATATTTGTAGTCCATAGTGCCCGTGAATCGTGTATTTGATTTACACATTCCAAGGGCACAAAAAAAGGACGATCCTACGATCATCTCGTAAGAACCGTCCCGATTCAGGGTTTCTTATGCATTTAGTCTTGCTGCAACATACAGGAGCACGATCATTTCCTGCTCGTCGGTGTAAAGATTGAAAAGGCATCGCTGCCCGATCTTTTTTTCCATTTCCATCAGCACATTGTCTTCGCTGTCCGTGACCTTTTTCACACCGCCTTTGTCAAAATACAGTTTCCACTTTTTATGGCCCAGCTCCATATACGGTCTGGTCCCGTCGTATTCCTGTCGTGCGATGTCGATGCGGGCTCCACCGATGAAGATGCTGTATTCCGAATGCTCCCGGTCACCGTCCACCAAAGTGCCGGTCTCTTCGATGGATGCGATCTTTTCCTGCGCCGGATTCTGGATCTCGGCTTTTCTTTTGCCCTTGATCACACCGCTGCGCGCACGGAAGAGCATCTGATTTTCCATCGTAAAGAAACAATACTGATGGTAGACCTTTTCCTCCAGCAGTTTGCGTTTCTTGATCACCTGCTCGTCCACCCAGATCTGCTCGTGATCGATCTCGACATTTTTCTTCTGCTCGACGACTTTATTGAAACGCTCTTTCTGCACTTCGTTGATCTTTTCGCCGGTCTTTTTTACGGCCTTTCCGACGCCTGCCACTGCCGCGCCGCCGGCGATTAAGATGGCTTCTTTTATCATCTCTTTCCCCTTAAAAAGTCTTAAAAGTACTCGTATTCGTACTCTTCACTGGATAACAGTTCGTCTCCCAGATAACGAACGCTGCGGATCAGACGCTTGTTTCCGTCGTAAAAGTTCTTGCGCCACTCCGGATGCTCTTCCCCGGCACGCAGACTCTTTTCCAATACCACATTGTCTCTATCGTCAAATTCGTACCAGGTGTGGATCGTTACGACCTGTCCGGCTCCGCTGTGGTATACCATTTCCTTATAAACGATGCGCCCTTTGTTGTCGTAGGTATATTTGATCCCCTGTGTATTGCGGATCACATTGTCACCGGAAGTCAGGGTTACACGGATCGGATTATCATGGGTATCGTAATCATAAGCGATCGATCCGGTCTCGCTGCCGTCTTCGAAGCGGTGCTCCAGGCAGACTTTTTTCTTCTTATTATACTGGAAACGGCTGATCGTCACCGTTCCGAAGGGATTGTCCCCGCTGGTCGTCTGCTGTGCAACCGTACCGTCCTCGTTATAAATATAACTGCGCTTGATCACGGCGCCGTTGGATGCCTTCGGATTCTTTTCCATCATCGTGGTATCCACCAGGCAGATCGGATTATCGTGACTGTCGTAGAAATAATCCTTCTGCTTCTCTCCGCCCAAGCCGTCACTGATACGGGTTGTCTTGCGATAAACCGCCTCCTTCGGCACATCAATGGAAAGCTGCGGTGTCAGATACAGGATCTCCGGTACTTCTCCGCGCGGAACATTTTCCTTTCCGTTAGCAGCTCCCGGTTCCTGTCCGCGTGCCAGATCGATCAGTTCGTTGATATGCAGATCGACGCTGTCCAGGCACGGTAAGGGTGAAGTCTCCGCATCCAGGATGAGCGGCAGTTCGGTACAGCCCAGGATCACCGCCTCGATACCGTCCTTTCGCTGCATCTTGCGGATGATCTCCTGAAACTCGGCCAGAGTCGAATCATTGACCACACCGAATTCCAACTCTTCCAATATCCTCTTGGCGATCAGTTCCCGGTCGGCCGGCTCCGGAATGCATACCTCGATCCCGGCATCACGGAAATCCTTCTTCATATAGTCCTGCTCCATCGTAAAGATGGTGCCGAGCAATCCGACCTTGTGATAGTTCTTTTTCTTTGCTTCCCGGCACAACACCTTGGGGATGCTGATCAGGGATGCCTGCGTTTTCTGAACCAGATCATCGTACACGATATGCATGGTCGCCGCCGTCAGTGCGATCACTTCCGCCCCGCTGTTCTTCAGGCAGTTCACCTTTTCCGCCAGATATTCCGTCAGCAGATCGTAACGGCCGGCCGAAACATATTCCCACGCCCTGCGAAAATTGACGCTCTCGATCACGATATCCGGCATCTGACTGCCGCCGGTCAGCTCATCAACTCTCGTATTCAGTTCTCTATAGTACATAAGCGTGGATTCCGGACCAGTTCCACCCACCAGGCCTATTTTCTTCATAAATGTAACCTCCGATATGCCGATGTGGCATTCCTATTAGTATTATACCTTTTCGTGCTGCATTTTTCCAGCATTAAAAAAATCCGTCTCCGACCGGTTTACATAAAAAAGGGATGGTTTTCAGCGCCTGATACAGGGCACTGAAAGACATCCCCTCCCCTGAACAAATTTATACATTCGGAACGGTAAAGCCCATCGCTTCACACAATTCCCGGTTCAGATCCTCCGGGAAGTTTCCGTGCCCATCCCGAAAGATTCCGAAGCCTCCGTAATAATCCCAGCTGGTTCGCGCGATCCCTTTCTGATCCAGCAGATCCGTGACTGTCTTGTACCAGAACACACGCTCCTCCTGCCCGACACAGATGGTGCTGCAGCCGAATTCGCCGCAGAATACCGGTGCCTTTCGTTCCCGGCTGAAGACCGCATATTCGTCAAAGAACGCTTCCACCGCTTCGATCGTGCCCTTTTTCGGATACTCTTCAAAGCATCTACGCTCGGTTTCTGTCGGATTTTCCGGCAGTTCCGGCATCTTGTCCGGATCGTACGGGAACGGAATATTACGTACCCGCTGCATATTCGCCCAGCCGGCGCCCTGATGGGTAAAGGTGTGGGGCTCATAAAAATGGAAGTTGTAAATGATGCGCTCATCCTGAAAATCCGGGAGCGTCTTCATCGCCGCCGTGCTGTTCCAGTCGGCCCCGCCCACGATCAGGTAGTGTTTCCGATCGATCGAGCGGATCAATCCGTGCAGCCGGTAGATGATCGCATTCCAGGTCTCGATCTCGATCCCGTGGGGCTCATTCATCAGCTCATACACCAGATAGTCCGAGGCATCCTTATAGCGTTCCGCGATCTGCATCCAGACCGGATTTAATACTTTTTCCACATCCGGCGGTGTGAAGGACGCTGCATCCGTCCGATTATGAAAATCAAAGATCACATACAGTTTCAGTTCCGCCGACCACGCGGCGATATCGTCCATGATCGATACGATCTTGTCCGGGATCTTATAGCCGTCCTCTTCGAAACACATCCGCTCAAAATGAATGGGGATACGGATCACATCGCAGCCCAAGGAGACTGCGTTTTCAAAATCCTTTTTGGTGAACATATCCCGTTCGATCTGCTCTGCCGGCCGATACTCCAGCCAATTGGTAAAATTGACGCCCTTATGGAACGGTGCTGCAATCGTTTTGTTCTCTGCCTGCATACGAACCCTCCTGTGACTGTATCGACGATGGTTTTATTGTACATCCGCCGTCCTGTTTTTTCTTATCATAATTTGACCGTTATCGTCTCAATTTTTGAGTAGTAACAAGAACGAAAAAAGCCTCACACCACCCGGGCGCGAGGCTGCATACTGCTTCTATCCTTCCGTTTCCTCTTTGTCCGGGACATATTCCAGAATATCTCCCGGCTGGCAGTCCAGTGCCTTGCAGATCGCTTCCAGTGTCGATAAGCGCACTGCCTTTGCCTTGTTATTTTTGAGGATCGACAGATTGGCCAGGGTGATATCCACCTCACCCGCCAGTTCCGTCAGCCCTTTTTTTCTCTTTGCCATCATCACATCCAGATTGATCACGATCGCCATATATCTTTCCCCGTCCTTTTATAACCGCTGCCGTTTCAAATTCCCGTAACCGGATCTGCTAACCGATCATCAGATCGTCAGATCGTTTTCTTCCTTGTATCGTACTGCTTCATCAAATACCATAGCCAGCACCTTGCTGAAAAGACCGGCGATAATAAATACCAGAACAATGACCATCATCGCTGCCGTCTGGAATACTGCCAGTCGGACCAGCGACATCAGGACGATGAAAAAACTCCAGTTTCCCATTCTCCGCAGGCTGCGCACATTTTCTTTCACAAAGCAGTTCTCCGCCAGAACGGTTTTGAAGATCTGCCGCAGTTCCCACAAAATGAAAACGGCTGCGATACCGAGAATAAAAAATATGACGATGGACGCTGTATAGTACTGGCCCCATCTCGGATCATACTGTGCCATCCACTTGATCAGAAGCGGCAACGTTAACGTAACCAGGATTCCTAAAAAAAACATCGCATCCAACAGGTATTTGACACATTTCGTAAATTTCAGTTTCTTTTCTTTTTCGCTCATGAAAATATCCTGCTCCTTTATTCCGTCTCCGGTGTCCGGCTGTTTGTTGCGTCACAGTATAGCATGCATAATTATTTTGTCAACCCCATCTTATTGTACGTCAATATATATTTATCGCATATCGGATATTTTTTATTGTTTCGTCGCAAAACCGGCCCGCGTCATTGCATCGCATACGACACGAGATCCATACGTATCGCAGGACGAACCCCTATATACTCCTGCGCTTCTACTCTTCCGTCATCATTTACGATTCCGACAATTTCGAATATTTTGTCATCGGTCGGCTTAATCCACATTACGCCATGACGGATACTGAGCCGCCCATCCGAAAGTTCCTGCACATAATCACTGCTCTTCGTATATCCGCCTTGTGCCACCGTATAAGGTGTCATCTCGCATTCCCATTTTCCTTCCGCATCCCCGTAATAACGAAACTTGCAAATGTAATTCATAAGATATACTTTATCTTCCCAGTCGTCATCCACTTTTAAGAGCATATCCTGCTGCTTCTCATCGAATGCTTTCCGGTAAAAATCTTCATTCATCCATTTTCTCAGATGACAGTTTTCCCACGAACCGATGTCATCTCCTCCGCCAAAGGGCTGACTGTCAAGCACATACCGACTTGTCAAAAGCATCGATGTTTTATTCTGATCAACTTCCACAACGATCCATTCAATGTCCTCCTTATCATTTGACAGATCGTTATCCTGCTCATATGCTCCGAAAGTGATCACATCGCCTTCCGTAATATTTTGAATCCAAGAATACCTTTCCTCCCCCGCGATGCTTATATAACACTTTTCCAGCAAAAGTCTGCTTTCATCATCGTTAAGATATTTCAGTAATCGTATGGCCTCTTTGTATTCTCCGGATTCCGCATATAATTTTGCCCGGATATAGAATTTGTTCTTTATCTGATCCAGATCGCAGCTTTCAACCATTAGAGCATAGGCTTCTTCATACCTTCCTTCCCCAAACAGTGTCTCTGCTCTGTCCTTTTTTCTTTCCCGTATCCCCGCATCATCGTTAATGAGTTCCAAATAACGGTACGCCGTTTCATAATCCCCCATATTATGCAGCGAATCAATACAAACATATTGTCTTTTTCTGATGTCCTCAGAGATTCCGAACTGCACCAGATCATTGAATGCATCTTCATACTTTCCGGAATTGATCAGCGACTCTATACAATACATTTTCCTGTCTTTCACATCATCGCTTTCGACCAATTCATTCAACAGCCAAAAGGCCGTTTCATAATCTCCGGCATCCATCAATTGTACGGCTCGCGTCATTTTTCGTTTCGGGCAGATCACAAGCCCCCACCATATAAGAACCAGGCATAAATAAAACCCGATTGCAATAAACCATCGGTTTCTTTTTCTTCTCTTTGTCGCTCTTTCCCGAAGTTTTTGCATCTTTTCCTGTTCTTCCATCTCATCTGCCTCTTTCCGTTTGATCCAGTACATCGCGATAGCCCGGCATATACTGCACCGCGATGACATTCTCCGGATGTACCAGCGTCAGATAAAGCACGATCGTAAAGAACCACTCCAGCGGCTTCATGATCACATAAACCACATCACACGCTGTCTTGGTACGGATGCATCTTGCGATCGGGAATCCGTATTTGTCGTAGAAATTACGGATCACGCGATGCAGTTTCGGTGTTTTCCATTCCAGTACCAGTTCAAATGCATTGGCCACTTCCAGCTGCCGGTTGACCACCACCCGGTGTCCGTGGCGCTCTCCCATACGGATCGGCTTTACGACTTTTTCGTGACCGCCGGCTGCCACCGTACACAGATAATGCTCATCCACCCGCACATTGGGCGGAGCTATCCTCTGCGAAAACCTCCACTCCGCAGTCTCCGTCCAGGCAGAGATCAACGCATCCGGCCTCTGCCCGCAAAAGACGGCGATGCTCAGGATTACACCCAACAGCGGGATTGCCGCAAGCAGTGCAAATAACGGCCAGGTTAGTGCATTTCCCAATATCCCCTCATACCAGGACAATTGCCTTTCATCCAATTCTCCGGATTTCATTTTTTCTTCCCGGATCCGATTCCATTCGCTGATCTTTTCCCGCATTAACGAACACTTGACAATGAAAAGGTTAACAAGAAGTATATACCCCATACTCAGTTCCGCCCGACCCGAAATCTGCATCAGATAAACGATGTTTTTTGCAGAAGCCAGATACATCGCCGCAATCGCCAAAACCGAAACCAGCGGCGGTGTTTCCCTCATATCTCTTGTGGCCAATATCAAAAAAGCCAGGATCCCGATGATAGTGATCGCAATATAGATTCCGCCAAACTCCCCATTGAAAGCCTCATGCACCTCCTGATTGACCAGCTGCTTACTCCAATGTCGGGAACTATGTCCATTCATCGGACAAAAGGTGATCATTTCCCATATCGAAGCCGATATCACCGTCAATGCCCAGCCGGTTTTCTTTATCTTCAGTTCCGGCTCGAAAAATCCGCCGATATTGATCAGGATCGCCACCCAGGGAAGAGCCGCTAATAATAAGAAGAACAATGCTCCCAAACCTACCACGATCTGTTCCTCCGCTTCTTCTCGCTGTCTTCAAACATACTTTTCTTTGACAAAGTCTTAAAGATGCTTACAATCCCCTGCACTGATACGCTGCGATATATCGGGATACATTGAAGGTTCGTATACCGAGTGTACTCTCTTTTCTACGAATGTTATCGATAAAGGTATGACCGTAGAACCGCGGTTTGCAGTTTTCCGTTACCTCCGTATATCCGCCCCGTCGAATATATTCCGTCAATACCGGTGCAGCATCGGCACACAACGTTTCCAGATATGCGTAGTCTACGCTTTCTTTCTGCACATTGACAGATGCGATGATATAATCCGGATGGCTGAAGGACAGGCCCAGATACAGAACCGTTACCACCACTACGCCATAACGGAACAGCGGAAAGTTATCCTTATAGATCCGGCACAGAACACCTTTAAAGATACAAGTCAATACCCCGAGTGCCCACAGTACCAGGATGCGCTGGAAGGTCAGATCATAAGTCTGAATGTACAGGATCATACGCATTGCACTGGATGCGATCATAACGAAAGTGCACAACGACATCACCGTCAGCAGCCCTTTCAAAGTCCGGTTATTTTTAAAGAAACTCAAACATACCAGCACCAAAACCAGATTGATCGCGCTGACTGCAAGCAATTGGAAAAATCCTTCTCTGGCATACTGCGCATAAGTGTATTCCTCCGGCAGCTGCAGTTTTCCCAGGAACAGTCCGAAGATCTGGATTCCCGAAAACACGATGTAGATCATCGTCAACATACTCATCACCGTGATGGCCAACACCGGCTCCCCGGTTCTGCGGTCTTTTACTTCTTCTTTGATCGTATGCCGGCATAAATACGCGATCAGCATATACATACTGAAAAATACGATCAAGGTACGAAATATAACCTCACCGATCATTCTCTCATCAATCGACATATACGCAGACGTTGTCAGTTGCCGGAAGAATATATCCGCATCCGACAACAAGCCGGTGATCAGCAGAATCAGCGGAAATGCCACTGCGAGTCCCATCAGGACACTTTTCATTTTTTTCGTATCTTTGCCCGCGGTCTCAACATAATCAAGAGCATCTTCTACCGGGTCCAGAAGTTCTTCCAACGCTCCAAATGTAGTGGTCAGGATACTGAGCAGATATTTTCCGAGCCCCCATTGCTCCGTCTGATAAAACTGTCGCAGCAGCATGCTGATCATCAGAAGAAAGATCCCGGTCTTGTTATAGCCAATGATCCTTTTATCATCCGTGCAAAAAGTCGATACCGCCAGCAACAGCATACCCGCCATATAAAAGGCGCTGTGCCTGTCGAGTTTCCGATCCAGCTTCTTCATTGCCGTATTCAAATAGACCAGTGTTGCGATGATAAAGAACAGAAATGCGATGCCGGCATCGTTCTGATACATGCAAAACGCATAGAACACTGCGTAAAGCAAGGTCTTCGGCCCGAAGAAGGAAAAGTTTTCTCTCATCCGTTTCGTTTCTTCCGTCTGCGGCCTGTTTCTTTTCAACAGATCTTTCGCATCCGAATCCATGGCATTGGCCGCTGCTACGAACGGATTGGCCGTATATCCCGGTTGCCACGCGTTTGCCGTTGCCGCCCCGGAATCGGTCCCGTAAGAGCCATGCAGGATATCCATGTTTCTCTGCAGAAAATCGCTCGCACCCGTTTTTGCAAACGCCTGTTTCCAGGAATTGTCCTGCGACAGTTCTCCATCTTTTTGGCTATCCGGGATGTCATTCGTACTGTTCTGATCTTGTTTTATCTCGTTGTTTTCGTTTTCCATATCCTCTGCCCCTTTCTTTTTTCCTGTATTTCAGACAAAAGAACCGTCCCCGTGTCTTTTTTCATCGAATCTCCTTATCCGGAATAGGTATCCTTCGCCCAATAATGCCAATTACCAAAAATGACTTCGGCGTGTGTTTCCATCTGTTTTCCGTCATATCCGTCATCGATATAGATCAAGTAGCAGCATCTGAGATCAGGGCTTTCCATACCGTCCCCTTCTGTCTTTTCTGTTTTTACACAAATTTCGTACATCATATCGCCCTGTTCATCATAATAGACTTCCACAAAGGAAAACACCGGCCACTTATCCTTCTGATACTTATCTTGCAATTCCAAAAGAACCGTTTTTATCTCTTCCGGAGCATCCGCTTCTATACTTGCTGCATCCCCATCCGTAACATACCTTATATGCGTATCTCCCGACGAATACGCCTCCCTCAGACAATCTGTGATCACGGCTAATTCTTCCTCATTTACCTTCGCACACCATCTTACATATGCCTGCGGCCGACTATAATATATAAATCCCAAACATACCAGGAAAATAACAACAATGCCTTTGATCATCTTTTTATTTCGAATTTCCATCTCATCTGCCTCTTTCCGTTCGATCCAGCACATCGCGGTAGCCCGGCATATACTGCACCGCAATGACATTCTCCGGATGTACCAGTGTCAGGTAAAGTACGATCGTAAAGAACCACTCCAGCGGTTTCATGATCACATAAACCACATCGCATGCGGTCTTGGTACGGATGCGTCTGGCGATCGGGAATCCGTATTTATCATAGAAATTACGGATCACGCGATGCAGCCGCGGTGTTTTCCATTCCAGTACCAGTTCAAATGCATTGGCCACTTCCAGCTGCCGGTTGACCACCACCCGGTGTCCGCGGCGCTCCCCCATACGGATCGGCTTCACGACTTTTTCGTGACCGCCGGCTGCCACCGTACACAGATAGTGTTCATCCACCTGTACATTTGGCGGCGGAATCATTTGTGACAATTTCCAATCTGCCGTTTCTGTCCATGTTGCAATCAGTGCATCCGGTCTCTGGCCGCACAGGATCGAGATGCCAAGCACGATGCCCAAAAGCGGAATGGCTGCAATCAGTGCAAACACCGGCCAGTACTGTGCCTTTCCCAAAATCCCGTCATACCAGCGCTGATGCTTTTCGTCTACTTCTCCGTATAAGATGCTCTCCTCACGCGCTTCCTTCCATTCCAGGATCTTTTCGCGTATCAGGGAACACATCATGATCAGCAAGTTGATCGGCAAAACCATCAACGGAAAGCTGCTCACATCGACAGCGATCTGCACACACCAGATCACCAGTGTTACTGCTGCCGGATACATCGCTGCGATTGCCAAAACGGTGATCAACGGCGGTGTTTGATCCATTTTGCTTACGGCCAGGATCAAAAAACCGAGCACACCGATCATTAGGAGCAGGATATAGATATGCTCGCATTGTCCGTTCATAATCTCGTGCACCTGTTTATTGGTCAGCTGTTCATTCCACGGCTTGTTCGTCACCTCGAAGCCCCAAACCATCGTATATGCACCGCTTAGGAACAGGCCCAGCAGAACCGTTATGATCCAAAATACTTTCCTGGTCGGATTCTTCGGAACAATAAGTCCGTATATGTTTACCATACTTAAAGCAAACGGAGCCCCCACCGCAAGAATTATGATCACGATCCATATCGCTATCTCTCCAATATTCCCTACCATTCTCATCTTATTCTCTCTGCCTCCATTTTTATTCTCTACACTTCAGACAAAAGAACCGTCCCCGTGTCTGCAGACAAAAGAACCGTCCCCGTGTCTGTTCCCGTGTCTGTTATCTTGCCGGAACCCCCTCAGCCAAAAGGACAATACAAAGCCGAACAAACCATATGATCCACGGTATAAACCATATAATTTCGCCCCAAACAATAATCTTTATAATTGTCTTCAGTACCTCATATTTTCCTCTGCCATTAGAATCGTCCTCTGTTTTGTTATGCTCTTCGTATCGATCACTGCAATCCGGTATGACGGATTGATCTTCGTATCGAATACCGCTCTCCGGTATGACGGATTGATCTTCGTATCGGATACTGCTCTCCGGTTCCGCCTTATCAACAACGGATGTCACCTTGCCTATAACCATCAATATTGCAACTCCGCCCAACATGATAAAGCCTTCCATAGCTTTCCACCTCCCGATGATGCGCCGGTCCCATATTATAGTTCGCTGATTTCAGATACCTCTGTGAACCCGGGTTGCTGTGTTGCTGTCGAGTTATAGTATAACACCGCAAATTTGTTTGTCAATAATATTTTATCGTTTTTCGATAATATTATATTCTTTAACGAGAATTTCTTATTGTTTTTAGAAGTAGGAATATGAGGGAAGAGTATGAAAGAATATGAAGTTTTAGGGGATGTATAGGAAATAATAAGAGATGTAAAGGAGAGTATTGTCGGATATTCTGACAATAAAAAAAGCGGCAAGGTGACCCTCATCCGCCCTTCGGGAACAGTCCTGCTAAACTCGCAAGCTCGTTAAGCAGGAACTGGTTTTCCCCCTAAAAGGGGGAAGGCAAATATTCGGTTGCTGGTTAATTCTCGCTGTTTTCAGCGGGTGCTTCTGCCGGTGCTTCGTCGGCGTCTTTCTTGTTGTCTTTCTTATCGCCCTGGCCGGCCATTTCGCGGATCAGACGGATCAGCTCCAGATCCGATTCGGACAGGCGCAGGTTGGTCTCCATCTTCTGGCCTTCCGGTGTGAGTACGCTCATTTCCACGATCGTACCTTCCTTGGCTCCTGCCTGTGCTACTGCCTGCAAAAAAGGGAAGAACTTGGGATGATTGGTTCCGAACTCTCCCAGCAGTCCTTTTACCTTGAATAAATCCATCGGGTTTACCATTCTTCTGTCTCTCCATTCTGTATGTATTGAAGTGATAGCCTGGGGATTTGCCCCTCATCCAGCTAACACTTCTATTATATACATTATTGCTGTCTTAGCAATCCTTTTTCGGCCAGAAGGATTCGTTTTTGCGGTTCAATCGCTCTTCGAAGTCCGAGACCGGCATCGGCTTGTCAAAGAAGTAGCCCTGCGCCATAAAGCAGTTGTTCTTCTGCAACAGCTTCACATGCTCTTCCTTCTCCACACCTTCCACGATACATTCCAGGCCCATATCCTGCGCCATCGAAACCACATGCTTCAGCATGGTATCGTCAAACTTCTGCTCTTCTTCCTCCGTCGGAAGGAAGCATTTGTCCAGTTTCAGCACATTCCAGGGCACCTCGCGGATCAGGTTGATCGAAGAGTATCCGGTACCGAAATCGTCTACCGAGGTGGCAAGTCCCGCTTCCTGCAGACCGTTTACGATCTTTTTCAGATCATCAAACTCAACATCCGTAGTCGTCTCGGTCAACTCTACTTCGATGTACTTGTGCGGTACGTTGTTCCTGTCAATGATCTCCAGAATGTGTTTGAGCAGATCCATATCCCCCAGATGCTTTCTGGATAAGTTAAAGGAGATGCGCACCGGTTCCATCCCGGCATCCAGCCATCTGCGCAGATCCTGACAAACGCAATCCAGCATATAGAAATCCAGCGTGCAGATATTCGTACTCTGCTCCAATACCGGAATAAACTTGCCGGGCGGGATCACTTCCCCGTTCACTACCCAGCGGCACAATGCCTCTGCACCTGCCAGATGATAGTTCTTCAGTTCCACCTTCGGCTGATAGTATA
Source organism: uncultured Lachnospiraceae bacterium (assembly GCA_946403625.1). GTDB lineage: Bacteria > Bacillota > Clostridia > Lachnospirales > Lachnospiraceae > NK4A136. The sequence goes on along the minus strand of CAMJAP010000031.1, from coordinate 7,768 downwards.
CCTTAAACTCACCATTGCGGATCGCTTCCGGAAAGCTGTTTTCAATCCGCTTGATTTCCTTCTGTTGCCGCTCCATCGCTTCGGAAAAGATGATCTCATCCTTGTCCTTGATCTTCTTCGCCGCCATCATCGCGCTGCTGACACGGTCCATCACATCTTCCGGTCTGTGGATCTCATCCTTTTCGCTCGGCAGGAAATACCCCGCCGCCGCGCTGATCTTGATCCTCTCCTTGGTTTCTTTATTGTAAACAAAGTTTACGCCGTGCATATGCTCACGGACGATCTCCACATCCTCCTTACGGAACAACACGAAGAAATTATCCCCGCCGATCCTTCCGATCTTGCCCGGGTCCTGCAACTTATCCTGCAGCTGATGTACATATTGCCGCATCAGATTGGTCGCCTGATCGCGACCGACACGTTCGTTCACCAATGAGAAACGCTTCAGATTGAAATAGCAGTATGCAAATTCCTGCGCCCGGTTCTGCGCTACCAGTCTGCCGATCAGTTCCATCACCGCAGACAGATTAAAGACCTGCAGTGACATATCCATACTGGTACGGATATCGATCAGATCCAGCAGCCGTATCCTGCCGGTAAATGCATAAAATGCCTTCTGAAACACATGCACCTTTTCCAGATCTTCTTCGGTCCAGGGCTCTGCATCCTGTCGCTCATAGATCGTGATCCGGACGACGCTGTGTCCTCCGCTTTCTTCCCTGGATACATAGGGATTGGTCAGTAATGGTTCCCCTTCTTCGAAGTAGATCGTCGTATCGCCCCGTTTTTCCGCCTCATCCTGCGGGGTATTATAGGATTCCACCGTCACTTTCGCAATCTGCAATGCCCTGCAGATCGGTGTGATGATCTGGCTCATCGCCGCTTCATTCCAAATGTTCAGTTTCGACATCCGCAGGATGAATTCATCCATTCCCGCTGCATACGCTTTCAGATCAACCATACTTCTTCCTTCCCTGTCTTTCTTTTCCCCTGAAATCTTTGTTCCCGAGCCGGACTATCGGTCTACGCTGGTCAACTCTACCATTCTGCCGAAAAATGCCAGTTGATTCATATCCGACTCGGATAATCTGCAGGCACTGCCGACACGGTTCAGAAAGACGATGTAGCCGTCCTGCTTTGCCTGCTTCATATGGTACGCCACCATAAAACGATACTTCTGCTCCATAAAGTTAAACAGTTCTTCGTCCTTTTCGGTGGTTTCCTTTTGGAAATTGTGGTAGTTTACGATGGCTCTTCCGTTCTCGTCAAAGAGCCTCCGGAACTTCTCCCCTGCCAGGAATTCCATCCCGATCGTCTTTTCATCGATCGTGAAGTTGTCCTTATCCACTACCGTCCGGCTGATCCCGTACCGGCACTTGGACAGGTCGTCGAAGAATACATATACCTCATCCAGATCATACGCGGTCAGCACCTGCTCGGCTGCCAGCTGGATCGGAATGATCGTACGGTGCAGGAAACGGTCCATAAAGTCCATCAGCAGATGGATCTTTTCTTTCTCGCTGGCTGCGTGCTGACCGACCTGCGCTGTCTGTGCTTCCGCCTGCAACACATTTCCGTGGATCTCCTTCGTATAGATGATATAGCGGTTACGCCCTTTCATCTTGGCACGGTAGAGCATTTTATCCGTCACCTTGAACAGATCGTCGTAGTCTCCGGCATCCTCCGGATACAGGGCCGTTCCAATGGAAAGCGTGATGTTTAAGCAGTCACGGAAATTCTTGTACTTACTCTCCACGGTCTCACGCAGTTTGGCAAGCACCTCACGAACCTTCGCCCGGTCATTCACCCGCTCCAGCACGACCATAAACTCATCGCCGCCGATCCTGCCGACCACGCCATTCTCGCCCACGCAGTCGCGGATGATGTGCGCCACATCTATGATCACTTCATCACCGCACATATGCCCGAAGGTATCGTTGACACTCTTGAAATAATCGATATCCATCAGCGCAAAATAAAACGACTTGCGCGGATACTGCTCCGTCAATGCCTTGGCGATCTCCGTGATCGCTGCTTTGTTTAAAAGCCCGGTCATTTTGTCGAACTGCGCCAGCGTATTATCCGATTTCAGTGACTGGATATCACTCAGCTCCATCCGAACCGTTTCGTCCATTTCATCGGACTTTTCGATGTTTGCCGCGATCCAGTTCAGGCGCCCGTTGGACGTACGCATACGAAAACAGGAAAGCCCCAGCTTACCGGGATCGATCGCAAAGATCGCATTCCGCAACTGGATCAGGTCCTGCGGCGGTACCAGCTGGTCCAGATTGCCGGCCCGCTCCCTGCCGATATATTCCAGGAAAGCGCTTTCACAGTTGACGATATTAAGATCCTTTTCAACCGTGATCAAATACTTTTTAAATTGTTCCATCCGATTTTGTCACCCCCGTGTATGTCAGAAAACAAAGATGTAAGATGCTCTACCCCAAAAAGAATCGCTTGTATTATAGAATAAATGATCTGTCTTAAATAAACAGAATTCTGACTGCACTTATATCTTAAATAATAGCATTTTTCCCGCCTTCATGCAAGAAAAAACCGCCCATACATCGAGCATGAGCGGCTTTTTTACTTCAACGAAACGGTTGAAAAATTAAATTAATTTTTTAGTTTGCCCCCTTCTCCAGAGCAAGCGTTCTGGTGGTCAGGTCACATACCTCAGACGGTCCGTAGTACTGGATCGCACCCGGATAGGTGAAGCAGGTCTTTACTGCCCACTCTTCTCTGTGTGCTTCGAAGAACTTGAACGGAGCGCCGTCCAGCTCTACCAGAGCCTTACGGATAACCGGCTTATCCTCGCCGTTTCTGCGTTCCATGTTCATCATCTTAGTGATCGGCATACCGCCTGCTACCCACTCCTCAGCCGGCTTGGACAGGTTGGATACCTTGGAAAGATATCCGGTATATCCGTACTGGATCAGCATGAATGCATTGTAGCCCAGGGAGTAGCAGTAATCTGCATCAAAGTTGGACGGGAATGCACATCTGCCTTCGTAACCAAAGAAGTGATGCTGGGTTCCGAATTTGCCCTTGTAGGTACCTGCTGCTTTTCTTGCAGCCAGTTTCTCTTTTACCATCTCGGAGAACAGCTTCTCGGACTCGATCAGGGATACCTGAACGTTACCGTGCGGATCTCTCTCCAGGAACAGCTGCTGCTGTACGAACTGCGGCAGGATCTCAAATACCTTGAAGGATTCTGCGGACAGACCGTTCTTGATGAAGTCATACTTTGCATCCCAGCTCGGCAGTGCGTTGAACTCGTCGGTCTTCTTGCCTGCCAGCAGCTCATTGATCTCTGCGATCAGCTTGGAGAATTCCGGTACGAACTCTACGATACCTTCCGGAATGATTGCAACACCGAAGTTGTCGCCGTTTGCTGCACGCTTCTCTACGGAATCTGCGATGTAATCAGCGATTGCGGACAGAGACATCTTCTTTGCTGCTACTTCCTCACCGATGAGGCAGATGTTCGGCTGTGTTTCCAGAGCGCACTCCAAAGCTACGTGGGAAGCAGAACGACCCATGACCTTGATGAAGTGCCAGTATTTCTTAGCGGAGTTTGCATCACGCTCGATGTTACCGATCAACTCGGAATAGGTCTTGGTTGCGGTATCGAAACCGAAGGATGCTTCGATGTCTTCGTTCTTCAGGTCACCGTCGATGGTCTTCGGGCAGCCGATTACCTGTACGCCGGTGTTGTGTGCTGCCATGTACTCAGCCAGTACTGCAGCGTTGGTGTTGGAGTCGTCACCACCGATGATAACGATCGCGGTCAGGCCGTGCTTCTTTGCTACTTCGGTCACGATCTTGAACTGCTCTTCGGTCTCCAACTTGGTACGGCCGGAACCGATGATATCGAATCCGCCGGTGTTACGATATGCGTTGATATACTCATCATCAAACTCGATGTAGTCGTCTTCGATCAGACCGCTCGGGCCGCCCTTGAAGCCCAACAGTACGTTGTTCTTGTCGGTAGCCTTGATCGCATCGTACAGACCGCAAACTACGTTGTGTCCGCCCGGTGCCTGGCCGCCGGAAAGGATCACGCCGACTACCTGCTTCTTTGCTGCGGAAGTGTTCGCACCCTTCTGGAAGGTGATCTCGTTCTTACCGTAGGTGTTCGGGAACAGAGCCTTGATCTTGTCCTGGTCTGCTACGCTCTGGGTTGCAGCGCCGTCTTTTACGCAGATCTCAGCGATACCGCCGCGGAGCATGCCCGGCAGCTTCGGTGTGTACTCATATCTTGCTTTCTGAAGCGGTGAAAGATTCATGATGTTTTCTCCTTTGTGTTTTTTTATAAATAACGGCCCGGCCCCATGTGGAACCGAGCCGCCACTTAGTTTACTTTATCTCAGCCTGCTGCTTTCTTAGCCTTCTCAGCCTTGATTGCTGCGGTCAGCTGCGGAACGATCTTGTTCAGATCGCCTACGATACCGTAGTCAGCTACATCAAAGATCGGAGCGTCCTCATCCTTGTTGATCGCAACGATGATATCGGACTCTTCCATACCTGCAACGTGCTGGATCGCACCGGAGATACCGATTGCGAAGTACAGGTTCGGGCGAACGGTCTTACCGGTCTGACCTACCTGCAGATCCTTCGGCTTCCAGCCTGCATCTACTACTGCACGAGAGCAGGAAACGGTACCGCCGAGAGCCTCAGCCAGATCCTCAAGGATCTTGAAGTTCTCCGGAGAACCTACACCACGACCGCCGGATACCAGAACCTTTGCGTCCATGATATCAACGGTATCGGAAACTGCCTTAACAACTTCCTTGATGGTGACATATCTGTTGTCCGGTGTGAAGCCCGGATTGTACTCGATCACTTCTGCCTTTGCACCGGCTACCGGATCGATCTTCTGCATAACGCCGGGACGAACGGTTGCCATCTGCGGACGGTTGTCCGGGCAAGCGATGGTAGCGATGGTGTTGCCGCCGAATGCCGGACGGGTCATCAGCAACTGATTGTGCTTCTGCTCCTGTCCCGGGATTGCTACCAGCGGGAAATCACCGATATCCAGCTGTGTACAGTCTGCAGTCAGACCGGTTGCAACACGTGCGGAAACGGTAGGACCAAGGTCACGACCGATTGCGGTAGCACCTACCAGCATGATCTCCGGCTTGTACTCGTTGATCACGGATGCCAGTGCGTGTGCATACGGCTCGGTTCTGTAATCCTTCAGCTCCGGATCGTCAACAACGATCACGCGGTCAGCGCCGTACTCAGCCAGACGGTCAGCCAGGCCCTTTACGCCGGAACCGATCAGCACTGCGGTTACCTGAGTAGCCAGAGGTGCTGCAAGATCTTTTGCTTTGCCCAGCAGTTCAAATGCAATGGGGCTGATCTCATTGTCTACCTGCTGTGCGTAGACATAAACGCCCTTGTAATCTTCTAATGCCATTTTTCGAAAATCTCCTTCCCAATAATATTACAGCGCGTGCTTCTCGTTCAGTTTGCCGACGATATAGGAAACTGCCTCTTCCGGAGAGTCCGGAGTAACCTTCTCGCCTTTGCCCTTACGAACCTTATCGGATGCCTTAGCGATCTTGGTCGGGGATCCCTTCAGACCAAGGTTGCAATCCTCAACATCCTTCAGGTCAGCGCGGCCCCAGGTAGTGATCTCTGCCTTTACAGCATCGAAGATGCCACCTACGGACATATATCTCGGCTCGTTCAGTTCTGCCAGAGCTGTTACCAGACACGGCATCTGAGCCTCTACGATATGATATCTGTCATCATACTGACGCTTTACGGTAACTTTCTTTGCAGCTTCGTCAACCTGAATGTCCATTGCATAGGAGATTACAGGAAGCTTCAGATGCTCAGCGATCTGCGGACCAACCTGTGCGGTATCACCGTCGATAGCCTGACGGCCGGTGATGATCAGGTCGTACTCCAGATTGCGGATCGCACCAGCGATCGTTGTGGAAGTAGCCCAGGTATCAGCACCACCCAGTACACGGTCGGTAACCAGGATTGCCTTGTCAGCGCCCATAGCCAGTGCTTCCTGCAGCACATCTGCTGCCTTCGGAAGACCCATGGTCAGTACGGTTACTTCTGCACCGTACTTATCTTTCAAACGCAGTGCTGCCTCAAGACCTGCCTTATCATCCGGGTTCATGATGGTCAGCATTGCTGCTCTGTTTAATGTTCCGTCCGGATTGAACTCTACGCCGCCCTTGGTATCCGGAACCTGTTTGATACATACGATAATTTTCACTTTACCCGATCCTCCTTACTTCAAGATGTTCGCAGAGATGACCATACGCTGTACTTCGGAAGTACCTTCGTAGATCTCTGTGATCTTTGCATCACGCATCATACGCTCTACATCGTACTCACGGATGTAACCGTAACCGCCGTGGAGCTGAACTGCCTTGGTTGTTACTTCCATAGCAACTTCTGCTGCGTAAAGCTTAGCCATAGCTGCTTCTACAGAATAGGAAACCTTCGGGTTCTTCTGATACTCTGCTTTCTTCATTGCTGCAGCGTATACCAGGTACTGAGCTGCCTGTACCTTGGTAGCCATATCTGCCAGCTGGAACTGTGTATTCTGGAAAGCGCCGATTGCACGACCGAACTGCTTACGCTCTTTTACATAGTTGATGGTGGTCTCCAGTGCACCCTCTGCCAGGCCCAGTGCCTGTGCAGCGATACCGATACGGCCGCCGTCCAGGGTGTGCATAGCGATGTTGAAGCCCTTGCCCTGCTGTCCGAGGAGGTTCTCCTTCGGGATGCGGCAATCCGTGAAGATCAACTCATAGGTGGAAGATCCGCGGATACCCATCTTGTTTTCCTTGGTACCGAAAGTGAATCCCGGTGTACCTTTTTCTACGATGAATGCGGAGATCTCTTTCATCATCTTGCCGCGCTTCTCGATCTTGCCGGTTACAGCGAAGATTACATATACATCTGCTTCCTTACCGTTGGTGATGAAGCACTTGGAGCCGTTCAGCACCCACTCGTCACCATCCAGAACAGCCTTGGTCTGCTGTCCCTGAGCATCGGTACCGGCGCCCGGCTCAGTCAAACCGAAAGCACCCAGCTTCTCGCCCTTTGCCAGGGGAACCAGGTATTTCTGCTTCTGCTCTTCGGTACCGAAAGTCATAATCGGGTCTACGCAAAGAGAGGTATGTGCGGATACGATAACGCCTGTGGTACCGCAAACCTTGGAAAGTTCCTCTACGCACATTGCATATGCCAGAGGATCTGCGCCCTGTCCGCCGTACTCCTTCGGTACAGGAATGCCCAGAAATCCGTATCTGGCCATCTTCTCAACCGTCTCACGCGGGAAGCGTTCTTCTTCGTCTACTTCCTGTGCAAGAGGCTTTACTTCGTTCTCGGCGAAATCTCTGAACAGCTGTCTCGCCATCTCATGTTCTTTGTTCAACGTGAAATCCATGATTTATTATAAACCTCCTTTAATAATTTCCTGTTAATTAGAGTGCATCAACCGGAGTCTTGGTTCTGTCTGCGTTGTATACGTAGAAGCCCTTGCCGCTCTTAACACCAAGGTTGCCGCCGCGTACCATCTTGCGGATCAACGGGCAAGCTCTGTACTTGCTGTCCTTGGTCTCGTTATAGAGAACATCCATGATAGCAAGGCAGATATCCAGACCTACATAGTCGCCCAACTCCAGGGGACCCATCGGATGATTTGCGCCAAGCTTCATAGCGTTGTCGATGCCTTCGATATCGGAAACACCTTCCATCTTGATGAAAGCTGCTTCGTTGATCATCGGGA
>CAMJAP010000030.1 GCA_946403625.1 uncultured Lachnospiraceae bacterium | reverse complement strand
CCAGTTCCATCTGCTCGAACTCACGGGTACGGAACGTAAAGTTACCGGGCGTGATCTCGTTACGGAACGATTTACCGATCTGACCGATACCGAACGGGATCTTCTTTCTGGAAGTACGCGCTACGTTCTTGAAGTTTACGAAAATACCCTGAGCGGTCTCCGGACGCAGATATACGGTTGCGGATGCGTCTTCGGTTACGCCCTGGAAGGTCTTGAACATCAGGTTGAACTGACGGATATCGGTAAAGTTGTGCTTACCGCAGGACGGGCACGGAATGCTGTTATCCTTGATGAAGTTCATCATCTTGTCGCCGTCCCAGCCATCAACACTGCTCTCCAGTGTTACGTTATTCTCATGTGCCCAGTCTTCGATCACCTTGTCGGCACGGAAACGCTCATGGCACTCCTTGCAGTCCATCAAAGGATCGGAAAAGCTGCCCAGATGGCCGGAAGCAACCCAGGTCTGCGGGTTCATCAGGATCGCACAGTCTACACCGACATTGTACGGATTTTCCTGTACGAATTTCTGCCACCATGCTTTCTTAACGTTGTTCTTTAATTCAACACCAAGATTACCGTAATCCCAGGTATTTGCGAGACCACCGTAGATTTCGGATCCCGGATAGATAAAACCGCGTCCTTTGCAGAGATTTTTGATCTTGTCCAATGTCTTTTCCATTACCAACACTCCTTATGATAAATATTTAAATAAGTTCTTTAATAAATGATGAAAAACAGCCCTTCGCCGGTGGATTCGGCCGTTTTGGCGCCGGTCAGCCGCATACCCTGTGTGTAATAACGGATCTTGTCCGGTGTTTCCACGCTATGCTCGCCGTTTACGATCAGGATCTTCTGATCGGCCATATTCATCAGATCGTTCTTGCCGATGGTATGCTCTTTGTCCGATACATAGGAAAGGGCCTGATTAAAATCATAGCGTTCATCGTATGCGCCCTGTATCGTGCCGACATAAATGCGATCCAGCATATAGCAGTTGTAATCTTCCCAACTCTGAAAATGCAGGGTCAGGGATACTTCCTGTCCGGACATGGAATGCGCCTTTAATGCGATCGCTTCCGCGCCGTGCTCGCTGTTATAAGTTGTCAGTTCGTCATTCACCATATTGACCAGTTCGTCTTCGCTGTAGTAACTCTGGTCGAATGCCTTTTGCATTGTGGCGTCAATACTCTGATCCGGGTGGATCACGATATTGTTTTTGGTACCGGCCGATGTCTCATATTCGGCACAGCCTGCAAACACCAGCATCATGCAAAGCACAATGCCGATCACAATGCTCCTTCTCCCCAAAAAAATCATTTCCGCTTCTTTCCGGTGCCCATTGCACTCATTTCGGTTCCGTCATCTCATATATATCTAAACATTCTAGCATATCTGCCTATTTTTTCAACAAAAAGTTGTGCAAAAAAGCAACGAAAAGAAACCTGAAATATCACAATACTTTCAGCATTTCTTCACTCTTAAAACTATGCCCGTTCAGGGTAAGGGCACGTTCCCGGACGGCGATACGGATCAGCTCCCCGATCACTTCTTCTCTTACCGTAAACGAAAACACTTTTTCCGGCGGGGTTGCCAGCAGGAAATCCAACACATATTGTGTGGTATCCAGATAATCTTCCCGGTAATGATCCCGGTGAAAGATGCCCTGCAGCATGATCGTTTTGAGATCAAACACCGCCCGGACCAGCGTTTTATCGTAGGACGGATGCACGATGGCACGGCAGGCCTGATACAGCAGCGCCAGCATCTCGCGCTCGTCGTTGTTTTCTCTGGTGTAGTACTCCATCACTTCCAGAAAATACATCCCGTACAGTACGGCATTAAAATCGTTTCGCAGTTCCGTAAAAAAATTCTTTGCATTTACATCCAGCAAAGAATAGGCGTTCCTTCCGGGGAACAGTTTCATATTCCCGAATACAAACAGATCCGTGGTGGCCATCAGACGATTGGTCTGTCGTCTGGCGCCTTTGGCAAAAGCCGTGATCTTGCCGTATTCTTTGGTCAGGATCACCAGGCGTTTGTCAAAATCATTTGCCGGCGCAACTCGCAGGATCATTCCGTCGGTCCATAATGCATCCTGCATGGGAGATCAGTCCTCGTCTTTCCGGTAGCCGAAATTTGCGATCAGCGAATCGCTGTCACGCCAGTTGTCTTTTACCTTCACCCACAGCTGCAGATTGACGGAACACTCCAGCATACGCTCCATATCCGGCCGTGCCTGGGAGCCGATCTGCTTGAGCATCTGTCCGCCTTTTCCGATGATGATGCCTTTGTGGGAGGCACGCTCGCAAACGATGGTAGCGTCAATATCATAAATGCCGCCCTTTTTGTTTTTGCGGTACTCCATCCGGTCGATCAGCACGGCAACGCCATGAGGGATCTCTTTATCCAAAAGCCGAAGCGCCTTTTCTCGTACCAGCTCGGCACAGATCGCACGCATGGGCTGGTCGGTCACTTCGTCTTCGTCATAATAATACGGACCGGTGGGCAGATAGTTATATACCGTATCCAGCAGGTCATCCGTGTTTTCGCCCTTCAGCGCACTCAGCGGAATGATCTCGGCAAAATCGCACAGAGCCTTGTAGGTATCGATCACCGTGAGGATCTCCGGCTTGGCAACGGTATCGGTCTTGTTGATGATCAGAAAGACCGGATTTTTCAACTGTTTTAACTGCTTAGCGATCTCCATATCTCCGGTCGGGATCTGGGATTTGGGCTCCACCAGCCACAATACCACGTCGGCATCCTTTAAGGATTTTTTGGCTACCGAGAGCATATAATCGCCCAGACGGTTTTTAGCTTTGTGAATACCCGGGGTATCCACAAAGACGATCTGACCGCGTTCATCCGTATAAACGGTCTGAATACGGTTTCTGGTAGTCTGCGGGCGCGGAGAGGTGATCGCCACCTTCTGCCCGATCAAACGGTTCATCAGTGTGGATTTGCCCACATTCGGTCTGCCGATCAATGCGGCAAAGCCGGATTTTTTATTTTCTTCCTGTAGTTCCTGATCTGATCCCATAATATCTATCCTTTTATCTGACAAAATGAATTACGAAAATAACGGTTTGACTTCCATAAACTGCTCTTTTGCGGCACGAAGCTTTTCTTCGTTACCGACCACGCAGACGATATCATCTGACATAAATGCATCGATATACGCAGCCAGAGCACGGATATCTTCGGCCTTGGCACCCAGCACCTGATCTCTTGCCTGCTGCAGCATTTCATAGGTAGTTCCCTCCAGGTAAGCCGTACGGGAACGAATGCCGCGGATCCTCGGAGTCAGAGGGATATCCAGGTTGCTGATGGTACCGATGATATATTTGGTCATCTCTTTCTCATCGGCTTCAAAACCACGGATATAGGCAGCGGCATTGGCGAAGATCTCCAAAGTGTTCTCCAGATTCGGATCCCGGTAGGATACAAAATAGGCATCACCGTAAGGCTGGAAACTGCTCATGCATCCGTAAGCGCCGCCCTTGACACGCACTTCCGTCCAGAGATACTGATATCCCAGGATCGTTTTTAATACATTCAGAGCGCCGTTGTATTCCAGGCCATGTTTTACATAATTGCCGGCACGGCAGACATACTGTACCTGTGCGGAATTGGTGAAGGCTTCGTTCTTTTTGGAAACTTCCAGTGCACCGCGTTCTTCGGTAATGGGATCTTCGGAAAAGCCTTCCAGTACCGGCGCGATGTTTCCGCGCAGCGCATCCAGTTCCTCTTTGGTACCGATCACATCCAGCAGCAGTTTGTCTTTCCGGAAGACCATATATACCGTTTCTTCCAGGCGTGCTGCTACTTCGTCCTTCTTCTCGTCAAAGTGTTCTTCCAGATCTGCCAGGAAATAATAAAACTGCATTCCGCTGATCACTTCCTTGGCCTGGGAGAACTCGGAGTTATAGGAAAGCGCATGGGATGCCGCAACGGTATGTCCGGCAGACATCATAAAGCCCTGCATGCGGGACCGGCCTTCCATGACGATCTCTTTCAGTCGCTTGGTATCCGTGATATGCGAAGTGTGCAGGATCTCACGGATCAGTTCCAGACCGCCGGCGGTCTGGGATTTTAGGCAACTCATGGAGATATTGAAATACTGCTTGTAGTTATCGATCTTGCGGTTCGGCACGGCCGCCATCACGGATGCGGACAGATTACCCAGCTGCTTATCGATCTCGTAGCCCAGTTGTTCGTAGGTATAGTGCTCGGTATCTACGCAGCGCAGTACACCCTGTAAAAGTCCGAGATACGGATACAGCCGTACCGGAATATCCTGCAGGTCAAAGAGCATATTAAAATACAGGATCCCGTTGGTCTCGATCTCGTGGAAGACGGTCTTTACGCCGTCCACCTCGGTTTCTTCGATGGTCAGCGGCTCGGCATCCTTGCGGATATCGGAAAGTTTCAGTGTCGGCAGACAATTGTAGGCTTCCTTCGGATCCGGCGTGCCCTGATACTCTTTGAGGGCGGTCGTATCCGCGATCATCTGCTCGATCTCGGCATCGGTAAGAGATGCCTTGTATGCAGCCAGCTTATCTGCCAGCTGCTTGTCACGTTCTGCAGTCAGTCCCTTCTTCGGCGACAGGATCAGCACGCTCTTGTGAGTATTGTCCAGAATATATTTCTGTACCAGTTCTTCAAAGTATCCGCTGCCGATCTCTTTTCGCAGTTCGTCAAAGGTAGCAAGCTCCTCCAGATGGATGAACGGCGCATCCTTGTCGTACAGCCAGCTGTCAAATGCCTTCAAGCCGTAGATCAGTCCCTTCGGATAGGTGCCGGTATCGGCTTCGCGGAAACGGAATTCCAGGGAATTGAGGCAAGCCAGCAAAGCGTTTTTGTCAAAGCCGTCTTTGACTACCTTTTTGCACACATCCTCCACGATACGGATGAACTCTTCCTCATCCTCTTTGTTGGCGTTCTTTGCCACGATACTGTAGAACGGCTGGTAAATGCCGTTTTCGAAGGAAGAATAGATCTCGGTACCGATCCCGGCTTCCATCAGTGCTTTCCAAAGCGGCGTGCCGTCAGCTGCAATCAGGGCATAATCCACCATTTGGAAGGCCAGATACAGCTTGCGGTCCAGTACATTGCTGACAACGGTATTGTAGGTCAGATACGTATTGTTCTCTTCCTTCTCATCTTCGGTGATCGGGTACTGTCTGTAAATGCGCTTGCGGGCAGCAAATGCCTTCTGCTCTCCCGGGAAAGAATCCACTTCGATGCGATCATACCGGGACAGATATTCCTGATCCAGCCAGTTTAAGCGCTCCTCCATATCCGCATTTCCGTACAGATAGATATATGCGTTGGACGGATGATAATACCGGCCGTGGAAGGCCAGAAACTCCTCGTAGGTCAGATCCGGGATCACTTCCGGGTCGCCGCCGGATTCCACGCCGTAAGCGGTATCCGGGAACAGGGAATTAAAGGTCTCGCGGGAAAGTACATCATCCGGCGATGAAAAAGCACCCTTCATTTCGTTATAAACCACGCCGTTGATCTTGAGATCCGCGTCTTTGTCTTCCAGCTCGTAGTGCCAGCCTTCCTGCAAAAAGATCTTCTTTTCTTTGGCGATATTCGGATGAAGCACGGCGTCCATATAGACACTCATCAGGTTTTTAAAATCCTGGTCGTTGCAGGAAGCAACGGGATAAACCGTCTTGTCCGGATAGGTCATGGCATTCAAAAAGGTGTTAAGAGACCCCTTGACCAGTTCCACAAACGGATCTTTTAACGGATATTTTTCGGAACCGCACAGTACGCTGTGCTCCAGAATATGTGCCACACCCGTGGAATCCTTGGGCGGTGTGCGGAAACCGATGTAAAAAACTTTGTTCTCATCGCTGTTTTCCAATATCGTGATACGGGCACCGCTCTTTTGGTGTTCCAAAAGATAGGCTTCGGATTTTAAGTCTTCCGAATAGTGGTGCTCGATCAACTGATAGGCTTTAACATTTTCTAACTTCATGGAATTCCTCCTGTAAAAAAGTATCGTTACATCTTAAAGGACATCAGCGCCAGATTGGACAGAATGATCTCGTGTACCATCGCACGCTCGTCCCAATGTTCGGCGGCTTTGACAAAATCAGCAAGGCTTACGGTCTTGGATTCGAATCCGCCGTTCTTTTTCGGCGCATAATAGCGTATCTTCACTTTCAGATTTTCGTAGATCCGGTAATTCTTGTCCGCTTTGTTGAGAAGCAGCATATGGGCACCGATCTCCATATCTTCCTGCAGGATCGGCATGATCAGCCGGTCGATGATGGTCTGGAATTTGAACGGCACGCGCTCCTGTTCCATCAGTTCACTGTAGGTAAAGCGGGCGCCAATCATGGTTTTGGAGAGGTCCTGCAGAATGTATTTAAAATCCTGATCGGGAGATGCATTCATCATATCGTTCATGATTCCTCCGCGATATACTCTCTCAGATCACCGGAAAAACGGATCGCATCCTTGATCTCGTCCTCGGTCAGTTCACTTTCCTGCAGCAGTTCACCGATGCTGACCTTGCGGCGCAGTTCTTCGGATAAGGGCTTGGCTACATTTAATACTTTGCCGATGATCTCCACCATTTCCTGCAACGCTTCCAGCTGGTCGTTTTCCTCCCCGATCAGTTCTTCCATGGCATTCATAATGCTGCGGCTGACCATTTCGTCGCAGTCTTCCGGTTTTTCGATACTGTCCAGCATCGCCATGGCCATACTGAGGGCCACATTGCCTTCCCCGATCAGATCGTTGAGTTCCACACCCTGGCCGGTATAGAGTTTTGCAATATCCACCACCGTACGCAGATAGGAATTGGTCAGACGCTCCAGCGCGGTCTTATCTCCGTTTAATGCATTCATGATCAGCACGCGGCGCAGATCGGCATCCACGGTCTCCAGTTCCTCCAGCTCCTCCAGTTCCTCCAGATACAGATGAAAATGGGATTGCTGCTCGCGGTCCATGATCTCCTCTTCCGGAAGCGCTTCCCCGATACCGATCTTGTTTTCTTTAAAATAGCCGAGCAACAGAGTTCGCTGCTCCTGTGTCAGTGCCGGAAAGACCTCTTCGATCTGTGCTTCCGTCAGATATCCGCCCTGCATAATGCCGGTTTCTTTTAACGCGCTGATATTTTGTATAAAGTCCTGTTCGTTAAGGGCTGCCATGATAACTTCTCCAATTCTATAAAATGATATGTCCGAAAAAATTCCCTATTCCAACCGTTCGCTTCAGTTGTTTCGCTCGATATGCCGGTGCGTGTACAAATGGTCCTGGCAATATTCGTAATTGCCGGCGCATTTGGAGCAGAAACGGAATTCCAGATCCGGATACTCTTCACTGGTACGGCCGCAGATCGCGCATTTGTGCTTGGCGATCACATTCTGACGAACCTTTGCGGCACGCATATCACGGCGAAATTGTTTCTGGCGGGCACGCATCTGTGGGCTGCCCAGTACACGGTGCCGGTTGGTGATAAAAAAGATGACAAAGTTTAAAAGCGATGCTCCGATCACAAACAATCCGTACGGCCAGATCTCCGCTGCACTGGCAATGAGCATGATCGCATAGATCACACCCAACACCTTGACCTTGACCGGTATTAAAAACATCAGCAGGATCTGCATATCCGGATAGGTTGCCGCAAACGCCAAAAAGATGGACATATTGACATAATAGGTCGAAAACAATACGGCAAAGCCCTGATAGGTATAACTGCCGCCGTAAATTGCCGGCAGTTCTCCGTATTTCATGGTTTGGATCGCATCCATCAAGGTCGAATCCATAACGGGCATCAGTTCCACATAACAATACAGTGCAAAGGCGCCCAATACGGTGAATAACATACCGGAAAAAATATAGACATTAAAGTTGAAGACTCCCCATGTTCGTTCCAGCGTCATGCCGATGGAATAATAGAAATACAGCATGATCAGCACCAGGAACAGGTTGCCGGCATCGGGCGGGATCAAAAGCCAGGTAAAGAGCCTCCAGACCTGTCCGTGCAGGATCGCATAAGGGTTTAAGGATATGACATGAATGATATTCGGATTGACGAGTTCCATAACATAGCCGATCGCATAGCAGATCAACATATACATGGGCAAGCGCTCGATCGCATACTTGCCCCACTTGAGTTCCAGTTTATTCAGTAATTTGTTCATAAAGCCTACTTTTTATACCTCTGTTCGATAAAGAATTTATTCAAAGTCTCCAAAAGCGTCTTGCGGTCGATGCTCTTGAGGAGATAGCCGGCCGGTTTGAGCGCCAGCACATTCAGGATGCTCTGCTTATCGCTCTTTCCGGTCAAAAACATCACCGGAGTATCCGCGATGGACGCATCGGATCGCAGCATCTCCAGCACTTTGGAACCTTTGATGGTCGGCATCTCATAGTCCAAAAGGACCAGATCCGCCTTGTTATTGGCAAGCCACGTAATGGCCTGCATGCCGGAATTGGCCATGCTCACACGATAATCGTCCTTCAGCCATTCCTTGATCAGTTTCAGATAGGTCGGGTCGTCATCCACGACGAGGATCATCTTACGACGCTGGTGCATGCTCTGCTGGATCAGGAAATCACCGACCCGTTCCATAATGGCACGCATATCAAAAGGACGCTCAAAAACCCCGGCGATCAGTTCCTTGGGGATCAGTTTTTGCACTGACATCACCTCATTGTGGTCGCCGAGCAGTAATAATTCCTTGCCTTCCTCCAATAACAGATCTTTGATGTAGACCAAAACATCACGTGCTTCGTCAATGGAGTCGTCCACATAGAGGATCATCAGTTCGGCAAGTTCCTTTTTTTCGTTTAATTCGCGGATACTGAGACCGGATTCCATATAGAGAAACGCGTTTTTCTCCAGATTGGATTTGATGGTATTTACCAAAAAGGTTTCGTCTTTATGGATCAGCAATACTTTGTTGTAAACCGTATTGCTGAGGGTCTCTTCCTCGCCGGAAACTTCTGCCATCAGTTCCATCAGGAATGGGTCGTTTCCAAAATCTCCAAAATCTGTTCCCATTTAAATTCCTCTGTATTCTTTCTGATTTCACGGACGATTTCTTCATCCGCCGGATCCAATTGATACTCTTTTAATGAATCCAGTATGTATAACATATTATCATAATCGAACAATTTTGCAAAATCTTTCATCATTTCATAGGCATCTTTTTGTATGGCCGGCGATATTTTCGGCTTTTCGGGAGCTGTTTTTTCTTCCGTTCTGGCATTTTCGATAATATCTTTCGCATCTGCCTCAAAAATATCGCTCAAAACCACGCCCAGTGCCCGGAAGCGTTCCAATAACGGGGCGGTTTTCTCACGGATGAGGGCCAGATCCTGTTCATTGCCGGCTTTTTCCAGTTCTGCCGCCATTTCGCCCAGCTCTGCAGCGCCGATCACACGGGACGAACTCTTTAAAGAATGCACCTGTATGGTGTAATTCTCCCAATCGCCGGTATCATAGGTGGTTTGGATATCATCGGCCTTTTTCTTCAGCCCGTCGTAATAGATCTTGAGTACGCTCAGATACCCATCCTCGGAGCCGCAGTTTTTCAGTCCCGTTTCGGTATCCAGATCGCCCAGCCGGTCCATCCAGGAGGTTTCTTCCGCCGCGAGAGCCTCTTCCTCTTCATCCTGCACGGATACCAGATGTACTTTATCGGAAGGCAGGTAATGGATCAGCATTTCTTCCAGTTTCTGACTCTCCACCGGCTTGATCATATAGTCATCAAAGCCTTCCCGCAAAAAGTTCTCCCGCGCGCCGGCAACGGCATTGGCGGTCAGGGCCACCACCGGCGTTTTTTCGTTCAGACGGTTATCCAGCGCCTTCATCACATGCAGAGTCTCAATACCGTCCATCTCCGGCATTCGATAATCCAAAAAGATCAGATCGTAGGCATCGTGCTGCACCATATCGATGCATTCTTTCCCGGAATAAGCACAGTCGATCACCAGTTGGGTCTTTTTCAGCAGTTCCTTCAGCACCGTATGGTTGACCGGGGTATCATCCACCACCAGGATCCGGGCTTCCGGCGCGCGGAAACTCTCGTGATATGCCGACTGTTCCCGGACGTTCATCTGATAGCGTCTTCGGAAATCGCCGATGGCATCCCGGCGCATGATCTTTTGCGGCAGGGTGACGGTAAAAGTTGATCCCTTTCCGTAGACGGAGCGTGCTTCGATCTCGCCATGCATGATCTGCAGCAGATTGTAGGTGATGGCCAGTCCCAGCCCGCTGCCTTCGATGCTCTGGTTCTGGGAGATATCAAAACGCTGGAACTTGCGGAACAGCTTGCCCAGATCCTCTTCCTTGATGCCGATGCCGGTATCGGTGACTGATGCCTTGAGCAACAGGCGGTCTTTTTCCTGCAGACGTCCGGTCAGTTCCAGAGTAATGCTGCCGTGCGGTGTATATTTTACCGCATTATTCAGGATATTGACCATGATCTGGCGGAAACGCATACCGTCGCCGTACAGGGCATCCGGCAGGTCGGGATCTACTTTGATCTGAAAATCCAATCCCTTTTGCTGCACTTTCAGACGGATCATATTGACCACGTCGTTGATCACGGAACTCAGATCGTATTCGGTTTCCACGATCTCCATACTGCCGGATTCGATCTTGGAAAAATCCAGGATATCGTTGATCAGTGAGATCAGGGTACGGCCGGCACCTTCGATATTGTGCGCATAGTCCAGGATCCGTTTGTTCTTGCTCTCGCGCAGGATCATTTCGTTCATACCCAGCACGGCGTTGATCGGGGTACGGATCTCGTGAGACATATTGGCCAGGAAACTGGATTTGGCTTCGCTGGCGGCACGGGCACGCTGCTCTTCCATACGTGCCAGTTCGGTGACGCGCAGGATTCCCAGCAATTCGTTTTTGCTGACCGGTCTGGAAAAATAGAATCCCTGCAGGTAATCTACCCGCAACTGTTCGAGCAGTTCCAGCTGTTCGGCGGTTTCCACGCCTTCCACCAGGATCTTTAATTTCATCTCCCGCAGCATACGCACGCTGTTTTCCAGAATGATATGACCGTTACTCGGCGCGTCCCCGTTTTCGTTCTGCACTTCCCAGAGGATGGATTTGTCGATCTTGATCACATCAAAATCCAGAGAGAATATGGAACGCACGTTGGAATAGCCGATGCCGTAATCATCCAGGGAGAACAAAAATCCGCATTTGCGCAGTTCCCGCAGCACATCCGAGAGCACATCATAATCGCTGGCAGCTGCGGATTCGGTGATCTCAAAATTGATGTATCGGGAATCCACCTCGTACTTTTTGGTGATCGCCATGACGCGTTTGACAAAATCCGGTTGCAGACATTGCAGTACGGAAAGGTTGATGCTGATGCATTCCAGTCCCATCTCGGTGGGGATACCACTGGACAGAAAGATGCAGACCTCCTCCATAACATAATCGCCCAGACGGTCGATCAGGCCGTTCTGTTCCGCAATGGGGATAAATTCATCCGGCATGATATTGCCGATCTTGCTGTCTTTTAAGCGCAGCAATGCCTCGGCGGAATAAATGGACATGCCTTTCATACGATAGATGGGCTGGTAGTACACTTCAAATCCGCCTTCGGAAAGGCCGCGGTGCAATGCACTCTCCACCTCGGCACGCCGCAGCAGATAATTCAGATCCGGGCCTTCCAGCAAAGGTTTGGTATTGCGTTCCGGCAGCGGACCGTCGCACAACAGCAGGATATCTTCCGGCGTGGAAAACTCTCCCGGGATACGTGCATGCATCAGGGTGGCCTGCAGCATCAGTTCTGTGCCCTGGAAGACAAAACTTTCGTCAAAACGTTTGAGGATCGTCTCCTCCAGATCCTTTACCCGCGTTTCCGATTCCAGAATGATCAGCATAAAGGTCTCGGTGGTCGCCGGATCATTAAAAAAGCCCGGATGGACCGTTTGCAGGAATTCCGCGACTTTTTGCAACAGCATATCCGAATCCAGAGCGCCCAGCAAACGCTGCAGCATATCGGCATTGGTGATACGGATGCAGATCACCGAGAACGGATTGCGCAGGCGCAGATAGGTGTTCATATCCGACATCAGGGCGGCACGGTTATAAACGCCTGTGGACAGATCGATACGCTCGTCTTCGTTTTCGATGGTCAGCAACACGCCGGTAAGCGCCAGTGCCTGCATAAAAAGTTCGGAATGCAGATCGCCCTGGATCATCTGGAT
Organism: uncultured Lachnospiraceae bacterium; assembly: GCA_946403625.1. Lineage (GTDB taxonomy): Bacteria > Bacillota > Clostridia > Lachnospirales > Lachnospiraceae > NK4A136. The sequence goes on along the minus strand of CAMJAP010000030.1, from coordinate 19,201 downwards.
CAGCAGACCGACGGCGATCAGTAGCGCGAACAAAAACAGCGAAGTGCGTTTGCTGCGTTCGATCGCTCTTCTGCGGGAGATCATGGTAAACACGGCCATAAAATAATACAGTCCCGCGCAGAGATAGATAAAGATAATGCCGTTATTCCGGTGATATACCGAATGACCGATAAACTCCCATACCCACTGCGAGAACGGATTGAATGCCACCATTGCTTCCGCGATTGCAAAGGGCACGACCGCCAGCGGATGATAACTCTTTCCCAATGACCTGCGCTGTATCATAACGCCGCTGGCAAACAGCACATAGAAAAACATCAGCGGACACAGCATCGTATGCGTCAGGAAATACAGATACATCGACACTTCCACAAGGACACATGCATAGAGATAATCGTTACAGAGCGGCGTCTGAAAAACCGTACAGATCTCGCATGCGCTGTCGATCATCACGATCATCAGCAACCATACAAACAGACGGTTCTGCACTTTTGCGGTACGCTTGCGAAACAGCGTATACGCCAGACTGCAAAACGCCAGACAGAATGCAGCGATCAATATTCCGGCTTCATGCAATTGTGAGATAAAATCTACCATAAGCTCACCATATTCCTTATTGCAATCCTGCGCTTTCCAATACGGATCTGGATACCGGCTTGGAAAAATAATAACCCTGCAGATAATCCGCACCCAGTTCTTGTAACAGTTCGATCTGCTCTTTGTTCTCCACGCCTTCTACCAGTACCTTGCGCTTCAGATCACGGATCATACGGATCGAACTCAGCAGAACGATGCGTCCCATCTCCGATTCGGTAGCGGCCCAGAGGATGGATTTGTCGATCTTTACCACATCAAAATCCAACGCGAATACGGATTCCACATTCGAATATCCCGTACCGAAATCTTCCATCGAAAACAAAAAGCCCTTTTTCTTCAGTTCCAGTATAACTTTGTCCAACACGTCATAATCTTCTTTATTCACCGGTTTGGTGATCTCAAAATTCAACATCGAAGGCCGGATCCGGTTGCTTTCCGCAATATGCGTGACACGTTCCGCAAATCCCGGCTGCATGCACTGTACAAAGGACAGGTTCACGTGAATGCATTCCAGTCCCAGTTTGGCCGGTAATCCGCTGCGGATAAAATCGCAGACATCTTCCAGGATCTCATTACCAAGCGCATGGATCTGTCCCGTACGTTCGGCCTGCGGAATAAATTCCCCGGGCATCACATCGCCGAGCACCGGATCTTTTAAACGTACCAGCGCTTTAACGGCAAAGGGTTTCAGATCGTCCAGACGGTGGACAGTCTGATAAAAGATTTCGAAATTGTGCTCTTTCAGGCCGCGGGTCAGCGCCTCATCCAGTTCGCTGCTGCGCTTCAGATAATTCAGACGATTGCCGCAGATGATCCCTTTTTTCGGCTCTTCCGGTAACGGGGCATCACACATCAGCAGCACATCGGAAACCGTGGTCAGTTCTTCGGGAACGCGGGCACGCAGCATACGTACATCGATGGGCGTATCGACACCGCTTAAGTAGACTCCGTTTATAAACATCACATAGATCTTTTCGGAAAGAGTAACCGCATCTTCTGCCGAGCCGGTATTGACGATCATAAAACCAAACGGCGTCGCATGATAGATTTCATACCAGGGACAGCATTCCTTCAGCGATTTGGTCACCACTTTACACAGGGCATCCATACTGCTCATACCGGCCAGGCGCAGGATCAGATCCTGATTGGTCAGCCGTATACAGATAGCCTGAATCTTCTGCCCCATACGCAGATAATTGCGGATATCCTGGAGCATCGCGCTGCGGTTATAGACGCCGCATGTCAGATCGATACGATCGTCTTCCTTCTCGATAAAAAGCATAATGCCCACCAGGGTAAGAGCCTCGGAGAGCAGCTCGGTTTTGATCTTGCTGTTGATCATCTGAATCAGCATTCCGGTAAATACCAGTAGGAAATAAAAGACCAGCGCGATCTGCCGTTTCCTCGAAATGGCATTCCAGTGACGTACCAGATTGGTCAGTGCAAACAGGATATACGCAAACGAAACCGCATACATAGGCAGCACCATAAAGTTACGCGATGCATTCATCTGAGCGTCATAATAGAAAAACATTTCATGCAGCGGATTCGTGAGGATGAGTACTTCCAGGATAAGGCATGGCAGCACATAAAGGTAATACATCCACACCCGCATCTTTACCCATGAACTGTTGACTTTGGTGATATAGATACCAAAGGTCATGGCCAGGACGTTATGCAGCGCATAGTAGATCAGATGTGAGACTTTGACCGCCATGGCGGCCGTATCGGAGCGCATGGCATAAGGCGTCGCATAGTAGCGCAGCAGATTCGCAAACGATGCGATCATGATATTCAGAACCAGCCCCAAAAACAGTTTGTTCTGCTTACGGCCCGTGCGGTTCTGGATCAGGGTATAGATCAGGATCGTGGTCGACACCAGTGCAGCGCCAAGGATCATTGCAGATTGATTAAAGATATCGATCGTCATCGTCCGTTTGCGTCCTCCTTTCCGAAAGATTTGGTAAAACTAGGCATTGTAAAAAACTTTGCTTTCCGGCAGATATCTCACCATCAGTTCCATCAGCTTGGCATTCTCCACCGGTTTTTCCAGATAATCGTCATACCCCAGTTTTTTCTCGGCATCCGCGATCCCCGGATAATTGTCGGCGGTTACCGAGATCACCGGCGATCGGCGGCTGGCCGAATTTTTATCCGCACGCAATTCCTGCAAGGTCTGCGGCCCGTCTTTTCCGGGCATCTTCTTGTCCAAAAGGATCAGATCGTAATACTTCTGTTCTGCCAGTTCCAGCGCTTCATCGCCGGACAATGCGGAATCCACACGGATCATGGTATTGCGCAGCAGTTCCTTTAATACCGTATGATTCAAAGGCGTATCGTCCACGACCAGAACTTTTGCATCCGGTGCCGTAAAGGTCTTGACCACTCCCGATGCCCGGAAGATGGCTTTGAGTTCATCCGGATGCAACGGGCGTATACGGTTTTTGGTCGTGGCCTTTTGCAGCAGGCTGACATGGAAGGTGGAGCCCTCTCCGTAAACGCTGTCTACCGAGATCTCGCCCTGCATCATCTGCAGCAGATGATAGCTGATCGCCAGGCCCAGACCGCTGCCTTCAATGGTCCGGTTCTTCTCCATATCGAGTCGCTGGAACATTTCGTACAGTTTGTCCTGGTCTTCCTCACGGATACCGCAGCCGGTATCTTCGATCGCGATCTCCATAAGGATCTCTTCTTCCGAATACCACTGGCAATCGACGGTCAGACGCACGCCGCCTTCCTGCGTATATTTGACGGCGTTATTGAGCAGGTTGGTCATGATCTGCTTGAGCCGGTATTCGTCACCGTACAGTCTTGCAGGCAATTCTTCGGAAACATTGACACGGAACGTCAATTGCTTTTCCTGGGTTCTGCGGTAGGTGGATCGTATCACATCCACCAGCGCATTCTTCAGATCATACTCCGCTTCCACGATCTCCATTTCACCGGCTTCGATCTTGGAATAATCCAGGATATTATTGACCAGCGACAGCAGATTGCGGCCGGCGGATTCGATCTCTTTGGCATATTCCATGATCGCCGGTTCATCGCATTCCCGCTGGATCATCTCGTTCATACCCAGCACAGCATTGATCGGGGTACGGATCTCGTGGGACATATTGGCCAAAAAGCTGGATTTGGCTTCACTCGCCGCATTGGCACGCTGCTCTTCCATACGGGCCAGTTCGGTAACGCGCAGGATACCCAGCAACTCGTTTTTGGTGATGGGCTTAGAGGAATAATAGCCCTGCACATAATCCACATCCAGTTTTTTCAGCAGTTCGATCTGTTCCTTCGTTTCCACGCCTTCCACCAGGATACGGCGTTTCATTTCCCGTATCATACGCACGCAGTTTTCCAAAACGATGCGCCCCACCTGATCTTCCGCGCGGTTCAAAATACTGCGATCGATCTTGATCACATCAAAGTCCAGTGCATACAGTGCGTGCATATCGGAAAATCCCGTGCCGTAACTGTCCATGGAAAAACGGAATCCGTAATCACGCAGGGAACGGATCACATTGAGCAAGATTGGCAGGTCACCGGCAGCCGCCGTTTCCTTGATCTCAAAGCTGACCAGCGAAGGCGCAATATCGTATCGCACAGCCAGATCTTTTGCGTATTTTGCAAAGCCGCTGCGGATGCACTGCACCACCGAAAGGTTGACGCTGATGTATTCGATCCCCATCTGCCCGGGCAGACCACTGCTCAGGAACATACATGCTTCTTCCAGCACGAAACTGCCGATGCGGTCGATGATGCCGTCACGCTCTGCCACCGGAATAAATTCGGCCGGCGGGATATCTCCCAGCTTTTCGTCGTGCAGACGGATCAACGCCTCAGCGGCATGGATACTCAGATTTTCCAGGTAATACACCGGCTGATAATACACTTCGTACGAATGCTCTGCAAAACCGCGACGCAATGCCAGCGAGATCTCGGCCTCCCTGGACAGATAATCCAGTTCCTTGCCGCGCAGGATCCTGGTTTCCGAGATCACATCGGTAGCCGCGTCCGTCATACGCAATACTTCTTCCAGCGTGTTCAGATCCTCGGGATACGATGCCTGCATGATCAGCGCGGTCAGTTTCACTTCCACGCCTTCGTAATTCCAAACGCCGTTGAAGCGTCGTCTGATCTTGTCGGTAATGGACTGCGTCAGTTCGTCGTCCGTACGGGCCGATTTCATGGCGAACACATTCATCGAGATCCGGTAGACTTCATAGTTTCGATCGAGATTTTTCAGATACGTGCCGACATTTTTTTGCATTTCTTCGGTTGCAACATTTCCGGTCACTTTATTCAGCACTTCGGCATTATAGATATGGATCACGATGACATCAAAGCTCTGTTTCATGACAAACAGACTGTTCAGATCCTGCGTCAGCGCCACACGGTTATACAGATCGCACACACCGTCGATACGATCGTCCTCGTCTTCAATAAAGAGCATGACTACCAAAAGGGCCATACTTTCCGCAAAGATCTCGACCTGTATCTTCGGCCAGATCAATTGGATGACAACTCCCAGCAATGTCGTGAGCAGCATATAAATCAGACCGCTGCGCCGCCGCTTGGTAGCCGTGCGCCAATAGGACATATTTTCATAGATGGCCAGGAAAAAGTAATAGGCAGAAATAATATAGATCAGATACATTCCGTCGTGTCTGTGATAAATACGATCCGCATCGATGGAATACAGCCAGTGTGTGCCGCTGTTGGACAAGACGGCAAATTCCATTACCAGCAGCGGCAACATCAGCAGGCCGAACCGTGTCTTCTCGCGGCGATGCCGATAGATGGATCCGGTGGCATAGATCACATAAATATAGAACAGAGGAGCCAACACGGAATGCGTAGTAAAATAGGCGACAACGGCTATATCCTGCAGAAAGGCGGCGACCATATTGACGGGTGCGATCGGGGTAACAAAGATATTGACGATACAAGCCAGCGCATTGAGCATGACATCCAGCACGATCACCAAATAGAAACGGTTGTGCGTGCGGTGGATATGGCCCTGAATATGAGCATAAAGCAAACAACACAGGCAGGTCAGAAAGCCTGTAATGTAAAGCGATGCATCATATAACCCCTGCAGATAATCCATCCGCTAACCCCCAATGCAACATTATTTGTAATTATATCATAAATTTCGGACAATTACCAATATTTTTACAAAGAATACAGACTATTGGATGCTTTCAAGATTTGGGCTTATAGACATATTCCATGAAAGTCAATATAATCCATTTCCTCTTTCGCAAATAACGCCTGTTTCAGGTTAGCCAGATGTTCGTTGTTGTCACGGATCATATCGGTCAGGATCTGTTTAACGCGTTTTAAGACTTCGGCATCGGTGTAGATATCGGCAATCTTAAAGTAAGGTAAGCCGGATTGGCGCAGGCCGAAGAAGTCGCCGGGGCCGCGTTGTTTGAGGTCCTCTTCGGCGATCTTAAAGCCGTCGTTGGTTTCGGCGAGAATCTTTAAGCGTTCCTGGGTGCGTTTGCTCATCTCGCCCTCTTCGTTTCCGGAGACAAACATGCAGTAGGATTGCCATTCGCCACGGCCGACGCGGCCGCGGAGCTGGTGCAGCTGGGCCAGGCCGAAGCGTTCGGCATTTTCCACCATCATAACGGTGGCGTTCGGTACGTTGACGCCGACTTCCACTACGGTGGTCGATACCAGCACTTTGGTTTCACCGGAGGCAAAGCGTTGCATTACATCGTTCTTTTCGGCGGGTTTCATGCGGCCGTGGAGCACATCAATGGTTACTTCCGGAGGAAATTTTTGCTTCAGTTCTTCGGCGTAATCAGTGACATTGGCCAGACCTTCGGTCGCTTCGCATTCCTCGTCTCCGGCTTCTACCATCGGACAGATGATATAGGCCTGCCTGCCTTCACTTACGCGCTTTAGGATAAACTGGTAGAGTTTGGTACGGTAAGAGCCGTCCACCACGGTGTTCTTGATGGGAAGGCGTTTTGCCGGCAGTTCGTCGATCAGCGATACATCCAGATCGCCGTAGAGGATCAGACCAAGGGTTCTGGGGATCGGCGTTGCGGACATGACCAACACATGGGGCGCACACCCTTTTCGGGCCAGTTCCATACGCTGACGCACGCCGAAACGGTGCTGTTCGTCGGTGATGATGAGTGCCAGGTTCTGCGTCTCCACATCTTCCTGGATGAGCGCCTGGGTACCGATCATAAAGTTGATCTCGCCGTTTGCAATGCCCTCTTTGATCCGCTTCTTTTCCGAGGCTTTGACCGATCCGGTAAGTAGTGCCGGCCGGAAGGGCAAGCCGTAATCTTCACTCATTTTACAGATATCTTTATAGTGCTGGGCAGCCAATACTTCGGTCGGTGCCATCAGTGCGGCCTGCGCTCCCGCATTGACAACCGCCAGCGCTGCAGCAAAAGCAACTACGGTTTTACCGGAACCTACATCGCCCTGCACCAGACGGTTCATACAATAACCGGAGGATAAGTCCTTTTGGATTTCTGTGATCGTTCGTTTCTGAGCACCTGTCAGTTCGTACGGTAAGTGCGTGATCAATTGATCGGCAGCAGCACGCGCATCATTTTCCGGATAGATATAGCGGCTCGCGATCTTATCGGGCCCCTGTTTTAAGAGTTCCATGCGTGCCAGAAACAGGAAGAATTCATCAAAAGCCAGGCGCTTGCGTGCTGCGTACACATCCTCCATGGTCTTTGGGAAATGCATGAGGCGTATGGCTTCCGGGATAGACAACAGACCTTCTCCTGCCAGGACTTCCGGCGGCAGGTATTCACTGATATCGCCGGCCAGGGGCAACACTTCCTTTAAGGCTTTTTGCAATTTGGTATTGCTTAATTCTTTACGCAGCGGATAAACAGGGGACAGAGCTCCGCACTCTGCTTCGTACTGTTCTTTGGACAGGAATTTCGGCTGGCTCATCAGCACATCGGTGCCCTTAAAGGAACACGCGCCGGAAAAATAGCATTCCCGTCCCGGCTGGATCTGCTTACGCATATAAGGCATATTAAAGAGATTTACTTTAAGACGCCCTGTTCCGTCACTGACAAAGAACGAAAGGATCGTCTTACCGCGACTCGAAAACATGGCCGGGGTGTTCATGATCTTGCCGTAAACCGTACGTTTCCCTTCTTTGGTGATCTCGCGGATCGGTGTTGCTTCCGGCAGAGAGGTATAGTTCCTCGGAAAATAATGCAGCAGGCCGTTGACCGTATAGATCCCGGCGGCGTAGAACGATTCTGCACTTTTTTCACCGATACCTTTGATCTTTGTGACCGGATCGGATAATTGTAACAAAGCCATGATGTGCTCTCCAAATAAACGCTAATCGTGTGTTGCTTTTTGGTAAAAAAAGCGGCAGCTTTGCAGTGCCGCCGCTTTGGGAATGTTTGATTGGTTTTGCAATTTATTCTACCGATAAAATGTAGTAATAAACCGGCTGTCCGCCTTTTTGCATCTCCACATCCATGGAAGAATACTTCTCGGAGATCTTTGCACGGATCTGCTCTGCAGCGGATTCTTCCACATCGGAACCATAGTAGATGCTGATCAGGGAAGAATCACCGTCGGCCATCTTATCCAGCATGGTGAGGATCACTTCCTCAATATCTTTGCCGTTAGACAGGATGCCCTTATCGCCGATACCCATATAGTCGTCCTGATGGATCTCTACACCGTCAATGGAAGTATCGCGAACCGCATAGGTTACGGAACCGGTCTTGACCTGTCCCATCGCCTCGGTCATAGCTGTTTCGTTGTCCTTCACAGAGCTGTCCGGCATAAAAGCGATCAATGCGGAAATACACTGCGGTACGGTCTTGGACGGCATCACGATGATGTCCTTATCCTTTGTCATATCCCGTGCCTGATTTGCTGCAAGGATAATGTTCTTGTTGTTCGGGAAGATGAAGATGTGATCTGCATTCACTTTTGCGATCGCATTCAGCATATCTTCCGTACTCGGGTTCATGGTCTGACCGCCCTGGATCAGATAATCCACACCGAGGTTTTTAAAGATCTCGCCGATACCTTCACCGGCAGAAACTGCGATGAATCCGATATCCTTCTTCGGCATCTCCGGCTCCGCTGCCTTGGCAGGTGCCTCAGCTGCTTTGGCTGCATTCTTATTTTCGGCATGCTTACGGTTTAATACCTGCACATCGATCAATTCACCGTATTTCAGGGCTTTCTGCAGTACCATACCCGGATCATTGGTGTTAACACTTACATTAACGATACTTTCATCAACCGCGATCGCTACTTCTTCCCCTACCAGTTCGAGGTATTTGCGTACTTCCTGCTCGCCCTGCATATTGAACTGCTTGTCCAGTTCCAGAGACAATGTGGTATGATACAGGAACTTATATTCCTTCTTCTTCGGATCTTCTGCTTCGAAATGACGGATTTCACCGGCAGCCTGAGAGGTCTCCTCATCCATCGTAAATTCGATGCCTTTGCCCAGAAAGCCGTCATACATACCTTCCAAAACAGCGACCAGACCGGCACCACCGGAGTCAACCACGCCGGCTTCTTTCAATACCGGCAACAGTTCCGGTGTCTCGTCCAAAACTTTCTTTGCATGCTCGATCACCTGCTTGAACAGCACATCGATATCGGTCTCGCCGCTTTCGAATACTTCGTTGGCTTTCTCGGCAATGCCCTTTGCAACGGTCAGGATCGTACCTTCCTTCGGCTGCATTACTGCCTTGTAAGCAGATTCCACAGCTTTATCACATCCGGCAGAGATCACAGCCACATCGATCTCGTCATAGGTCTTGATCACCTTACTGAAGCCGCGGAACAACTGGCTTAAGATGACACCGGAATTACCGCGTGCACCACGCAGGGATCCGGAAGAAATGCTCTTGCATACGGTTGCCATATCCGGATCTTTTAAGGAATACACATCCTTTGCGGCGGACATGATCGTAAGAGTCATATTGGTACCGGTATCGCCGTCCGGCACGGGAAAGACGTTCAGTTCATTGATATGTTCCTTCTGCGCCTCAAGATTCTTGGCACCTGCCAGGAACATCTTGGCGATCAGCTTTGCGTCTACTGTATTAACTGCCACTTCCGTACTCCTCCTTAATCGATCACGCGGACGCCTTCAACAAAAATGTTGATTTTTTCCACTTCCAGGCCCGTATAGTTTTCTACTTTATATTTTACGTTGCTGATCAGATTCTCAGTTACCGCAAGAATGCTGACACCGTAAGCAACGATCACATGAAAATCCAAAACCAGCTTACCGTTCTGGTTCTTGATATTGATGCCATGATATACGTTTTCTTTTTTCAGGATACGAACGAGGCCCTCTTTTGCGTTCACGCTGGCCATACCGACAATACCGAAGCATTCGTTGGCTACGGTACCTGCATATTGAGCAATGACAGACTTGTCAATCTGAATACTTCCCATATGTGTATCAACTGAGCTCTTCATAGGATGCCCTCCTTACAGAATATTTGCAAATGCAAAACAACACAAATATTATATATGATTCTTGTTTATAATGCAATAAAAAAACCACTCTGCAGTGGTTTTTAAATAATCCAGTGATCAAACTTATGCGCGCTCTACAGCACCGGACTTTAAGCAAGTTGTGCAAACATGCAGTCTCTTCGGAGTACCGTTAACCGTGCATTTCACGTTCTTTATATTTGCATTCCAAACATGATTCGATCTTCTGTGAGAGTGGCTGACATTGTTACCAAAGTGAGCACCCTTTCCGCAAACATCACACCTAGCCATCTTCAACACCTCCTTCTTTCGTCGACCATCGGATATGTTATTTCTCAAGTCATATCCACAACGCTCTTATATTATCAGATTGTTTACAATAATGCAAGCATTATTTTTACTAATTTTTTCAATATTCCTTTATGCCTGTCTTCCGACGTAATCAAAACGGTCTTTCAGTTCGGCATATTCTTCGTTGATCTTGATCAGGATCTCCTGGTCTCCGCAACTGTTATCCGGATGATAGATCTTCATCAGTTCTTTGTAACGTTTTTTCAGTGCTACGACATTATTGACGCCGCGGAAGAACAAGCCGGTCGCGTAAACTTCTTTTCTGGCAGCGGCATTTGCTTTTCGCAGATTGATCTTTTCCTGCTCCACCTTGGCCAGTTCGTCACGCAGCTGTTTCTTGTCGGTCTCCAGCAGACTGTAGGAACGCTCGATGATCTTCTGCTTTTTATCCAGCATATGCTCGTCGTCTTTCAAACGTTTGCGCTCATACTCTACGGTTTCGCGCAGCTGATTCATCTCAATGGACAACTGGCGCTTTTCCCGTTGCAGCTGGCGGCGTTCGTTCTGGATCTCTTTGCGCTCCCGGTGCAGTTCGTCGTAATCTTTTTCCAGTTGATTACGTTCCGCCTGGATGCGCACATTCTCACGGAACAACTGATGTTTCAGTTCTTCCAGCTCTGCTTTCGTTTTCTGATTGTCTTCGAGTTCCGCAAATATTGCCATCCGGTATGTCCTCTGTCAGACCTGCATCAGTCTTCTTTCTTATCAAACGCGTCGGATACCGATACATCCTTTCCTTCGGGAAAAGCAGCTTCTTTTGCTTCTTCGTCGTCTACATCCACTGCCTTTTTGGATTTGATCTTTTCGATCAGGTCTGGAACCATATCCACGATCTTGGCAATGCTGCCGGTTTCTTTTACATTGATCAGTCTTGCATGGCCGCCCTGGATCAGCAGGATCGCCGACGGAGACAGTTTTGCGTTCATACCGCCCATACCGCCGTTCTTCTTGCAGTCTCTCTGGCTGGCGCCGGCTGCTACACCAAAGGAAACATCCACCAAAGGAATGATCGTTGCGTCACCCACAACGGTCGGCTCTCCGATCACGGTCTTGGATCCTACCAGATGCTCCATATTTCCCAGCATCGAATCCATAACCTTGGTGATGGTGTTTTCATTTTTTGCAGCAACAGTGTCTTTTTTGGTTACCTGTTCAGCCATTGCTTTCCTCCTATCTATGCTTCCTGACGTTTCAGTTTTTTCAGGAAGATCCGTACTTTTTTATTCAGGATCAGGCACAAACCATGCCATGCCAATACGATCAAAAAGATCCGTCCTCTGATCCGCAGGGTAAACTCCACTTTCTTTTCGTCCTGCAATGCCAGGATATCAAAGTTACCCTTTTTCCCGCAGATCCGATCCAGGATCGGTAATGCGAACACCTGATATTCGTAGATCTTTGCCACATTCGCGGGATCGTCGTCGTAATAATCCAAAGTACCGTCTGTTCGATACGGCAACACATGAAACAGGATCGCTCCGCCATGTTTCTTTACCGCTTCGATCACCTGCGCGGTTCCTTCGCTGTTTAGCAGGCGGTCGTAATACTCTACGGTATCGATCAGCTCTTCGGCTTTGTCCGGAAGGAAATCCAGCCATTCCGCCAGTTTCTCGGGAGCCCGGTCCAGGAAATCCCAGAAGCGGTCCCGCATCCGGTCGATCCAGTCAAAGAAGCCGTCTATGGATTTTGGCGTCTTCTTTTTCTCCGGAGCCTCTGCTTTATCCGTTTCGTACGATTCCGAAGGTTTTTCTTCTTCCTTTTCGGAATCCGTTTCTTTCTGTTCCTCTTTCTCGGAAGTTTCGGTATCCGCAGAACTTTCTGCCGGTTCTTTCTCTGCCTCGGCAGTATCTTCTTCGGATTCCTTCTCTTCGGGACTTACATCCTCAGAATCTTTTATCTCGGACTTTCCGGCTTTTTTGTCTTTTTCGGCTTTCGCTGCTTTTTTGGCATCCTTTTTCTTTTTATCGTAGAAGGGAATGCCGAACAGTTTTAGCCGGAGGTTCAATCCTGCCTGCCATAGGACTTCAACAACTACGATATGGAACAGCCAGCTGACCTTAGCCCTGGCGGTTACTTGCTCCGTTTTGGCGGCATCCAGCCGATAGGAAAACGGACAAAACAGTACAAGCAATACCACAAGAAGGATCAGCCCCAGGATACATAGCAGTACGATCCCGATGATTTTTAACACCATAAGAAAGACTTCCATCGCTTATCCTTCCCATCTGTTGTATGCTTCACACGCCAGATATTCCAAAGCGGTCTGATAGTCTTTCGTAATGCCCACCACGCGTACCGTGCGTTCCGCAAAATACTTCTGTTTCAGATCTTTGGAACGCATAAATTCCGGTTTGCCGCTGTATTCACTTTTATAAATGATGAACAGGTCTTTCGGCAGATTGCCCTGCATAATGCCTTCGCAGAGTTCCCTCTTTTTCGCCCTCAGATCACTGCTCACATATAATCCCGGTTCAAAGACAAGCAACTTGCCACCTCAACGAAGGGGAATCTTACCCCTGGTTCCACAATCTTGCCCGATAGAGCAATTGATATTCGTTGTACGCTTTTTCCAGCATCTGTTTTTCATTTGCAAATTTCAACAGATGGTATGCTTCATGAAACTTATAATAACCGGAATCACAAAAAAACTCTTCGCGCTGCGGTTTGCTGTAGTAACTACCCGCCTTCATAAGATACCAGTGGACCTCTTTCTCGACAACATCCTCCGGTACATTAAAAGTATAATCGCTCTTGCCGATATACTTGACGATCTGTGCTCTGGCCCCGGTCTCTTCTTTCACTTCACGAAGGGCAGTCTGGGGAAACTCTTCTCCGTTTTCCACCGTACCTTTGGGAAGAACCCAGCCTTCGTACCGGTTCCTGTAATTCTTATAGAGCAACAGGATCTTTCCTCGAAAAATTACCACACCGCCACAGCTGACTGCTTCGATCATAATATAGCCCTCCTGCCGATGTGCACACGCTTAGCAATAAGTATATAGCATTTATAGCAAATGCGCAAGCATTAGTATTTTACGACTATTTACACCACAAAACGTTGTTTCCGGCCTATTTCAAGGCTTCCAGGATCTTTTTGGCGATATTTTCGGGCAAAAGTCCGTCTGTCTGCACGCTGATATGTGCGGTTTCTATATAAAAAGGCTCTCGGATCTTTAACATTCCTTCGATCTTCGCCAGTTTTGCCTCGTAATTCGGCAGGCCTGCAAGCAAAGGTCTGGTGGTATCCCCGATCAGACGGTCGCAGATGGTCTCCGCTCCGGTCTGCAGATACACTACCGTACCGAGTTCCTGCAAAAGCGGTCGATTTTCTTCTCTTACCGGCATGCCGCCTCCGGTAGAAAGGATCCCGGTCCAGCCGGTTTCGATCAGTTCTTTCAGCAGATCCGTTTCCATGGCACGGAAAGCCGCTTCGCCGTCTTCCGCAAAAATCGCGCTGACTGCTTTTCCGGCACGCCGCGCGATCTCTTCATCCGTATCCAGAAAGGTCAGCCCGGTTGCCTTTTTCAAAGCTGCCGAGACACTGGTCTTTCCGGAGCCCATATAACCGATCAGAATGATATTCTTTGTTACTTCCGATTTATTTGTTTGCATTTTGCTCCACCATTGCTTTGCAGTGTTCCAAGGCAACCAGATATCCGTCCAGCCCAAGGCCCTTTATCTGCTCATTGCAGACTTCGGCGGTCACGGAAACATGACGAAAGGCTTCCCTGGTCATAATGTCCGAGATATGGATCTCGATCTTGGGCAGCTGAATGCTGGCCAGTGCATCCCGGATCGCATAACTGTAATGGGTATAAGCACCCGGATTGATCACGATGCCTTCGGTTCCGTCAAAATAGGCATCCTGGATGCGGTCGATGATGGCGCCTTCGTGGTTGGACTGGAAGACTTCCACCTTAATATCCAACTCTTGTGCCTTGTTCTCGATCATCTTGAGCAGATCATCGTAGTTTTGTGTGCCGTATACGGCTTTTTCACGGATGCCGAGGAAATTGATGTTCGGTCCGTTTATGATCAACAATTTCATTTAATTTTCCCCTTTATCAGAGATTTGCTTTGATCTTTTCGATCATTTCCGCATATTCCGCTTCGGTCAGGAAGGTCTTCTGCGGATTCATCTGGAATACGCCGCCCCATTCGTCGCCGTCTTTGTACTTCGGGCACAGGTGCATATGCAGATGGCAGCCGGTATCACCATAAGCGCCGTAGTTTACCTTGTCCGGATGGAATGCCGCATGGATCGCTCTGGCCGCATGCGCCACATCGTCCATAAACAGGTGCATTTCTTCTTCGGAGATATCCACGATCTCGCTGACATGATCCTTATATGCAACAATGCAACGGCCCGGTTTGGTCTGCTCCTTGAACAGGATCAGGCTGGAAACCTTCAGATCACAGATAAAAATACCGAACTTATCCAGCAGTTCGCCTCTCATACAATAACCGCAATTTGCATCTTTCATCTTAAAAATCCTCCATATATAATAGTTTGACTCTTCAGGTCTTTTATTTTCGTAATGCTTCCTGCATTCCTTTTAATACCGTTTCGGCGATATCATCACCGATCGAAACATCGTTCCAGATCTCGTAGGAACGGATCCCCTGGAACAACAGCATACGCAGTCCGTTGAAGGCGCGACCGCCATGTGCGGCTACCTGCTTCATAAACGCCGTTTCTTCCGGATTGAAAATAATGTCATAACCAACAGAAATGTGATCATAAAACTCCTCCCCTTTTACCGGCAGCCCGTTCACATCCGGATGCATGCCCACGCTGGTGGTCTGCAGTGCGATCCATTCTTTACCGTAGGATGCCATATACGATACAAAATCGTCTGTCATGCTCATGCAGCGGATCGGAACAAAGGGATAGGCTCCGCCAAACTGTTCCGCAAGCGCCTCGGCCTTGGCAACAGTACGATTCAAAACGAGCACCTGTGCCGCTCCGCCTTCTAATGCTGCGCACAATGCCGCATTGGCAGCGCCGCCGGCCCCGATCAGTACAACATTCTTTCCTTTGATTTCAACACCGTCGTAGGAAAGCGCCCGGAGCAATCCCGGCATATCCGTATTAAAGCCGTGCCATCCGGTTTCTTCCCATTTCAGGGTATTGACGGCACCGATCTTTTCCGCTACAGGATCGATCTCTTCGAGATATTCCATGACCGCTTTTTTATAAGGAACGGTGACATTGAATCCGCGAACGCCCATGGCATGCGCGCCCCAAACGGCGTCTTCTAAGGATTCTTCGTCTGCAATGTCAAAGGCCAGATATCTTTGGTTCAATCCGCAGATCTCCGCCAGGTGGTTCTGCAGATAGGGTGATACGGAATGTGCTACCGGGTGTCCGAGCAATCCCAGCAGCTGTGTCCGTGCATTGATTTCAAAACTCATTCGTACTTCGATTCCCTTTCAGAAATTACATATTTTCCCAGCCGTCCAGCCCCTGCTTCTTCTCTTGGCGGCGCTTTTTAAAGTAAGCACGCTTGATGGGCTGTTCCAGCACGCGTTTTAAATGAATGTGGGGCGGCTCTTTCGGGCTGATACGACCGACCATCACAGAGCACAGTCCGCTTCGGTTTGCCCCCCAGATATCCGTGAAGAACTGATCGCCGATCACGATGACCCGTTCTTTCGGAAGGGCCATTCTGGCAACCGCCTCCAGATACCCTTTGGTGCCCGGCTTGTCTGCCTGAAAGACATATTCGCTGCCCACCACATCGGCAAAACTTTTTACGCGCGGTTCTTTGTTGTTTGACACGATCATGGTCTGAAATCCCATGGCATGCAGCTTTTTAAACAGCATGGTCGCGCGTATATCCGCCGGTGCATCATGCGGCACCAGCGTATTGTCGATGTCAAAGATGATCCCGCGATAGCCGTGGTCGAACAATTTGACAAAGTCAATGTTGTAAGTTGTTTTCGTATATAAATTCGGATAAAATCTCTTAAATATGCTCATAGGTCGGATTATACTATGTTTTTCCTCTTCGTGCTACTGTTTATTTTATCGACAGACCGTTCGGCAGTTCCGTAACTTTATTTCATTTTGCTTCATCTTCCCGCCGCGCACATTGGATCGAGGGATCGTCCATCAGTTGCAGGCGAACTTCCGGTACGGGAAAGCGCAGTTGCCTGAGATTGGCAATCGCCGTTTGTAAGACTTTTTCGGCAGCTTTCGAAGATATCTCTTCTTTATAAGTTTTTGTTGGCGCATGATCCATCCGAACTTCAAGATCCCCGGCGATCTCTTCCAGGCTTCGTTGTTTCTTCATCGCCTCCAGAACACTGTTTAACTGAAAATACCCATAGGTCATCACCTGCATCAGTTCTTCGGTATTCCAGATACGGGTATAATACTCCAGAAAACTCTCCCCTTCCGGCATCGGTGCTGGCATCTGATCGATGATTTCTTGCAGGATCATTTGCAGGTCGTACAATCGGGAATTTTCGCCGACATAACGATAATAACTGACTGCAAACTCATTTACGAACATCTCTTCCTGAATATCCGTCAATTTCAGATTACTTTGACTTACCAAAATATGTCCCAGCTCGTGGATCAGATTGTACCAATGAAAATACAGATCAAAACGATACTGTACCTCTTCGCCAAACAGCTGACGAAATCCCATCTGCTGCTCCGGCGTACCGTTTTCATATCTTCCTGATTGAATTACATAATCCATGTTAATGCCTCCTTAAATCACGCCGTTTCAAACTCAAATAGTTTTCTTCGTTTTCCGTCCTCATCTATACCGTAAATGATGATCCAGCTGAATGCATCGGAATAAAACTCCTCGGAACAGTCGATTCCTGTATTTTTCTTAAAAATCTCAAACGTTTCATCATTTTCTATTTTGATTTCCAGGGCATATTCCTTTTTACTATAATGATTAAAATGAGGAATATAATCCATCCCTTTATGCTCATCTGAAGTCATGGCATCGTATCCGTTTGAACGATTGTCAAAAAGAATATGTTCCTTGCCGCATCCGGAGCATTTTGCTTTCAGTACGGTTACCGTTGCAAAATCAGGCTCGGGCAGAAGAAATACTTCGATTACATCATTGCGATCGTCGCTTAATCGTTTCCAATGATGCAGTTTGCCTTCGTCATCTAAAGTACAATAGGAACCGTAGCGAGATAAAGAATTCTTTATGGAATCATAATACGGTTTTAAAAGCGCTCTTTCCGAGCGGTTGAACACATTTTTCGCAACGGTAAATTTGTCACTTCCGCAATCGCAGTGAAAAGACAGCAATATGGTATTGTCCTTACTACGAATTAGTGTTACATGTTTATCAAGATACTTAGGTATCGGTATCATATCTCTGATTTCACCCTTCCTTTTAACCATTTGTTATTTGCAGGTTTATAATAATCAATTATCCTGTTTTGTTTAACGCCATGGGTATCATATAATTGCCTGCAGTAGTTACACTCAATCAATACTTCGTTGTCTCGATCCGGATCAACAATATATCTGGGATCGCTATCGATACAGTCACAATCAATATCCGCCTCTATTGCAATCAGATCCCATAATTCATTCTCAATTGTTTCCAACAGATCATCCGTTGTTTTATAAGTTCCTTCTATGAGCCTGTTTTTGAAATTCTGTAAATATTCAAGGTCATTTTTGCTAAGATCATACTCATCAAGATCGATTTGTGTCAGCATGCGCAGACGCTTGTGGTTATTCAATTCGTTTATAAAAAGATTTTCATTTGTTATAACCCAGTCACATAATGCAATATAAAAATCTCTATATGATTCTATCGCTTTTTCATTATTAAAGATCCTCTTGAAACTTTTTAATAACTTTGCGTGCATTGTTTCTCCTATGGTTTCGAAATTATTTTACTCCCTTTTTACAAAAGTGTTCGACAAACCGGAATTTATACGTCCGGCAGTTCGTGTTCCAACACATCCGCATAAGCCTGCACAACCGGCCCCAACTCCTTCAGCCACAATTTGATGTCTTCCCGATCTTTGAAGGCTAACGGATGCTGGCGGATTTCGATGGTTTTGCGCAGAGGTGATTCATCCGGAAAAATATGCTTCTCCAACGCCCAGATTCCTGCTTGTGTTTTGGAAATGACATCATCATATCTCAGTGTGTAAATACACCTGGCAATATCCAGCAGCCACCCGCACGAATAAAGGCTTTCATCTGTTTGAACTGCATAATTTCGGATCGTATCATAATGTCTGTACACGGCACTTACCAGTTCTTCTTTGGCCGGTGCAGGAAGAATCCATTCGTTGTTACCATATACCGGCATGCCATACTTCGCCAGCTCAAACAAAGAGAATGCATCCGGCACATATCGATCGGTGATCTTTTGGCCGCTTGTTCCCCAATAGACCAGTCTCCGGAATGATTGGCTGCGATATTCGCTTGCGTTGGCTATCACGCCCTCGAAGGAACGGAAATATGGGTTATCGGGCTCTGCCCTGAGCATATCCTGCCTGAGCATCAGGAGTTTTTTTGCCTGATCTTCAGAGATGGGACCATTGACCAAAGCAACAAAATCAATATCACTCCATCCCAACTGAAAGTCCTTTAACACCGTGCTTCCATAGATCCACACGCCGTAAACACTCCCGTCTACTCTTGCGTCGATTTCGCTCATCATCTTTTTGACTGTAGGAAACATATCTCACCGCTAAATTCGAATTTATCGTACAAATGACATATCACTGATTCGCTTTATCATTCTTTTCCCATCATCCCGCACAATCATCTGGGATA
>CAMJAP010000029.1 GCA_946403625.1 uncultured Lachnospiraceae bacterium | reverse complement strand
CCGTTCTGTACGATCGATCCGAATGTCGGTATCGTACCGGTTCCGGATGATCGTATCGAGAAACTCGGAGAAATGTATCACACCAAAAAGGTGACGCATGCGGCAATCGAGTTTGTGGATATCGCAGGTTTGGTAAAGGGCGCATCCAAGGGCGAAGGTCTGGGCAACCAGTTCCTGGCAAACATCCGTGAGGTGGATGCGATCGTACACGTGGTACGATGCTTTGAGGACGCAAATGTAATCCATGTGGATGGATCTGTGGATCCGGCGCGTGATATCGATACCATCAATATGGAGCTGATCTTTTCGGATATCGAGATCCTGGAGAGAAGATATGCCAAGGTGGTAAAGCAGGCAAAGATGGATAAGACACTTCAGAAGGAAGTGGATATGATCGAAGCGCTGAAGAAGCACCTGGACGAAGGCAATACCGCAAGAACTTTTGAAGTGCCGGATGACGAAGACGTACAGAAGGCATTTGCAGAATACAATCTGCTGACCGCGAAAAAGACTATCTATGCTGCCAATGTAGCAGAGGATGATCTGGCGGATGATGGTGCAGGCAATCCCTATGTGCAGAAGGTGCGTGCGATGGCAGAGGCGGAAGGTAACGGAGTCTTCGTGATCTCCGCAAAGCTGGAGGAAGAACTTTCCGAACTGTCCGAGGAAGAAAAGAAAGAGTTCCTGGCAGATCTGGGTGTGGAGTCTTCCGGTCTGGACAAGCTCATCGCGGCAAGCTACAAGCTGCTGGGCCTGATCAGTTTCCTGACCGCAGGCGAGGATGAATGCCGTGCGTGGACCATCAAGGAAGGCACCAAGGCACCGCAGGCAGCCGGCAAGATCCATACGGATTTTGAGCGCGGATTTATCAAGGCAGAGGTAGTCAACTATCAGGATCTGCTGGATAACGGTTCTCTGGCAGCGGCAAGAGAAAAGGGAATTGTCGGAATGGAAGGCAAGGATTACGTGGTAAAAGACGGCGATGTGATCCTGTTCAGATTCAATGTTTGATCGGTAAATACGCTATCGGGTGGCGGAGATAACGGATCCGTCACCCGGTTTTGTTTCAAAAGGTTTTGAAGGAGAAAAAACTATGCCGGATTGGATGGACGGAACGGATATTGCGTTTCCGAATCTGGGAATTTATCTGCACAATGTACCGCAGAGTTTTACCATCTTCGGATTTCGCATTGCGATGTACGGTGTGATCATCGGTATCGGTGTGATCCTGGCGTTTATGCTGGTATCGAAACTGGCGGAAGCGGACGGGCTGCATTCGGATGACTTTTACGAGGCGGGACTTTTTATCCTGCTCTTTGGTATTGCAGGTGCCAGACTGTATTATGTGGCATTTTCGTGGGATTCTTACAAGAATAATCTGCTGAGTATCCTGAACATACGACAGGGCGGACTGGCCATTTACGGCGGCGTGATAGCCGGGATCCTGACGATGATCATCTATGCAAAGGTAAAAAAGAAAAATATCTGCCATATGCTGGATGTCGGAATCTTTGGCGCGCTGGTGGGACAGAGCATCGGACGGTGGGGCAATTTTACCAACCGTGAGGTATTCGGCGGCTATTCGGACGGCCTGTTTGCGATGCGTCTTCCGGTGGAAGCGGTGCGTAACCGGGACATCACGGCGGATCTGGCGGCGCATATTGCGGAGGGGACCAACTATATCCAGGTGCATCCGACCTTCCTGTACGAGAGTGTCTGCAACCTGATCCTGATGGGACTGATGCTGTTGTTCCGCAAGAAAAAGGCATTTCACGGGGAAGTGGTTCTGTGGTATCTGGGCGGATACGGCCTGATCCGTTTCATTATAGAAGGGATCCGTGTGGACCGGCTGCTGATCCCGGGAACCAACCTGGCGGTGTCCCAGTGCCTGAGCCTCGGACTGCTGGTATTCTCTGTGGTGGTGATCACCGTGATGCGGATTCGCACCAAGGGGCAGAAAGTGGTGATGCCTTCGGACGGCGAAAGCGAAAAGGCGGAGAAAGAAGAGACTGCTTCCGAGAAAAAAGCAGAGGCAAAGTAGAAACAAAGTAGAAATCTATATTTAGTGAACTGAAATAACTGCTACACAATATATAGAAAAGTGCTTAAAATAAGGCTTTCGAGCCTTATTTTTTTGTGCAAATTTTGAAAAAACTTGTTGAAAATATATAGGAAAGGGTATAATATTACAAATGTGGGGTGAAAAGTGGCAAAAGTTGTCAAATCTCACCCGGAAAGTGGCAAATTCTTATGAAATGCATGGGCACCGTCAGCCATTCAATCGATGCAAAAGGTCGAACCACAGTGCCTGTGAAATTCCGAGAGGCGCTGGGGGAAGGTTTTGTAGTGACCAAAGGCCTGGACAAATGTCTGTGGATGCTGGATGCACAGCGCTGGGAAGAGATCGAAACCGCACTTTCACAATTACCGATGACATTACCCGCAGCCAGACAGATGCAGAGTTTCTTGATCGGTTCGGCTTGTGAGGGGGAGACAGATAAACAGGGACGGCTCCTGCTACCGGAGAATCTGAGAGAGTACGCAGGGCTGACCAAAGATGTCGTGTTCTCGGCGGTTGGTTCGAGAATCGAGATTTGGGACAAGGCACGGTTCAAGGCACGCGATGAGGAGATGGATATCACCGAGGCGGCTTTGGCACTGGAGGAAAAAGGATTTAGACTGTAATGGAATTCCGGCATATACCGATTATGTTGAATGAAGTGCTTGAAGGTCTGGCGATCAAAGCCGACGGCATCTATATGGATGGGACCTTGGGCGGCGCCGGACACAGCAGCGAGATCGCAAGGCGGCTGAACGAAAACGGCAGACTGTACGGATTCGATCAGGATGAGGAAGCGCTTGCGGCAGCAGGAGAGAGATTAAAGGAATTCGGAGACCGGACGGTTCGCATTCACGCAAACTACGAAAATGCGGTGAGCATCCTGAAGGAACGGGGCATCACCGGACTGGACGGGATCCTGCTGGACATCGGAGTTTCTTCCTACCAGCTGGACAATGCGGAACGCGGATTCTCCTATATGCAGGACGCACCGCTGGATATGCGGATGGACCGGTCACAGAGTCTTACCGCAGAAGAGATCGTAAACGACTGGAGCGAAGACGAGATCGCAAAGATCCTGAAGGAATACGGCGAAGAAAAGTTCGCCAGGAACATTGCAAAGCATATCGTTCGCGAGAGACAGAAAGCACCGATCCAAACGACATTCGCGTTAAACGAGATCATAAAGAATGCGATCCCCGCAAAGATGCGTGCGGACGGACATCCTTCCAAGCGCAGCTTTCAGGCGATCCGGATCGCGTGCAACCGGGAGTTGGATGTGCTGGAACGATCGCTGGAAGAGATGATCGATTTCTTAAAGCCCGGCGGACGGATCGCAGTGATCACTTTTCATTCACTGGAAGACCGCATCGTAAAAAACGCTTTTCGAAATGCGGAACATCCGTGTACCTGCCCGCCGAGTTTTCCGGTGTGCGTATGCGGAAAGACTTCCAAAGGAAGATGTGTAAATCACAAACCGATCGTACCGGGGGAAGAGGAACTGGAGAACAACAGCAGATCGAAACCGGCAAAACTGAGGATCTTTGAGAAGAGCGATCGGACGGACTGATCGGGATGCTTCAAAAAAGGTCGACATAAAATAAGAAATTTCATTGCGCGACAGGCGACAAGAAGATATAATACGAGAGGTAAAAAAGATGGCGAGACAGACATACGTACACGGCAGCACCGCAAGAAAACAGGCAGAGCGCAGACAGCCGGCGATTCATCCGATTCGGGAGGAACGCAGACGCGCGAATAATTCCGTTCACTATGCGGGCTCCAGTGTGTTTGTATTACTTGCCTCGTTTGCGTTGATGCTCGGGATCGTCTTTTACTTCATCAGCCTGCAGACTTCCGTGACCAATAAGAGAGAACAGTATTCGGATATGCAGTCGGAGTATGAGGCGCTGAAGCGTTCCAACGATCTGTATGAGGAGCGTATTCTGAGCAAGGTAGATATGGAAGAGATCGCGAGAGTGGCGAGAGAAGAACTGGGAATGCATCTGGCAGGCGAAGGTCAGATCATTCGCTACTCCGGACAGATCGACGATTATGTAACACAGTTTACGGACATTCCGACAGAATAAAGCGTTTTACGGCAGGGCAGCCTGCAACGGATTGGAACAGACCGGTAAGGTGAGTAACGGTGACAGATAAGAGAAGTAATAGAGGCAGCAGAGGTAATTCTTCGAGGAGAAATCCCAAACGGCAGAGATTTACGCCGGACAGCCAGTTACAGGATAATATCAAGATCAAAGCAGTAGTAGTCGCACTCGGCATACTACTTCTTTTTGTATTTTTGGTATGGCGCGTGATCGTGATCATGCGTGACAACGGCGAGCAGTATAAGAAACAGGTTTTGGCGCAGCAGCAGTACGATTCGATCACGATCCCGTACCAGCGTGGTGCGATCCTGGACCGTAACGGCACGATGCTGGCATATTCCGAGCGTGTGTACAACGTGATCCTGGACTGCCATGTCCTGACCAATGACAACAGTGACGGCAAGAGCACGGAACCGACGATCAATGCGGCGGCAAAGTGTCTGGGACTCAATGCTTCGGATCTGCGCCTGTATGTACAGGACAACCCGGAAGCACGCTATCATATTCTGGTAAAGAATCTCTCCTACGACGAGATGGAAGCTTATCAGAATTATGTGGCGGAATACAACGCGGACATCAATGAGCAGAACAAAACGCGCGAAGATGACAAACTGCCCCGCATCAATGACAAGGCGATCTGGTTTGAAGACCAGTTCCGCAGAACCTATCCGGGCGGCTCGCTGGCCTGCGATGTGATCGGTTTTACCACCAAGGACGGTCAGGGACAGTACGGTCTGGAAGAGTATTACAATGATACGCTGATGGGGCGCAACGGCAGAGAGTACGGTTACCTGACGGCAGAGAATGCACTGGAGCGTACCGTGATCCCGGCCGAGAACGGGCATACACTGGTAACCTCGATCGATTCTTACATTCAGCGTATCTGTGAAGAAAAGATCCGGGATTACAACTTGGAACATGCCGGTGAGTGGCGTGAGAACGAAATGGGTTCCGACAATACCGGCGTGATCATTATGGACATTCATACCGGCGAGATCCTGGCGATGGCCAGCTATCCGTATTTTGATCTGAACGATCCCTGGGATATGTCTATGTATTCCGAAGGCGAAGTGGAGCGTATGATCGAGCGTGCGGACGGCGATGCGGAAAAGGCGAGCCAGGGGCTTTGGAAAAACTTCTGTATCTCCCAGTCCTACGAGCCGGGTTCCGTATGCAAGACCTTTACGGTAGCCATGGCACTGGATATGGGCGTGATCCATGACGGTGACCGTTTTACCTGCCACGGATATCTGAAGTTCGGTGAAGGTGACCGTACCACGACAATCCGCTGCCACCAGAGATACGGTGACGGTGATATCGATGTCAAGACCGCCGTGGAAAAATCCTGTAACGTGGCCCTCATGCTGATCGGTCAGAAGGTGGGTAAGGAAAGCTTCCTCAAATATCAGAGAAACTTCAATTTCGGCCTGCGTACCAATGTGGATCTGGCCGGGGAGATGCGTACCTCGTCTCTGGTATTTAATGAAAGAACCATGGGCGTAACCGAGTTGATGACATCGACGTTCGGTCAGGGCTTCAATGTAACGATGATCCAGACCATTGCGGCATATTCCAGTCTGGTGAACGGCGGATATTATTATCAGCCGCATGTGGTAACACAGATCCTGGACGATAACGGTGCGGTGGTGGAAAACATCGAGCCGAAGATGCTGCGTCAGGTAGTGAGTGAGCATGTATCCGATCTGATGATCGATTATTGTATCGGCGTAGTGGACGAAGGAACCGGTACCCGTGCAAGACCGGCCGGATATCGTATCGGCGGTAAGACCGGTACGGCAGAGCGTTCCGGTCAGGGTAAGCGCGACTATACCGTATCCTTTATGGGATTTGCTCCGGCGGATGATCCGCAGATCGCCATCTATGTGGTTATCGATCGTCCGAATACCGGCTCCCAGGAGCACGGTACCCGTTATGCCTGCCTGCTGTGCAGGGATATCCTGACGGAAGTGCTTCCTTATATGCACATCTTTATGACGGAACCGTTGAGCGCGGCAGAGGAAAAAGAACTGGAAGAGCGCGGACAGCAGTCCACCTTATCCGTGTCCGAGAACAGCGTATCCGAAAACAGTGTATCGGAAAACAGCGTCTCGGGGAACGAAGCGGAAGAGAAGGAATCGGAGATCCCCGTGGTAGAGATCACGATCGACCCGTCCAGCGGTATGGCGATCGATCCCATCAACCACGAAGCACTGGATCCCGAAACCGGAGCACCGCTCAATGAAGATTCGGGTATCTTCCAGGACGGAGAAGGAAACACACTCGATATCCCGCAGGCGTATGACCCGGGCGCGGAATCGGATGATCCCAGAGAATAGTCGGAAATGAGGAGAAGAATATTATGGAACTGCGAAACAAGATCGTGATCGTAATGGGTGCCGGCAAGAGTGGCGTGGCAGCAGCCAAACTGCTGGCGTCGGTCAGAGCAATCCCGGTGATCTATGATGAAAATGAAAATCTGGATACCGCTGCGGTCATGCAAAAGGTAGGATTTGAGTTGCCGGTATGCGCAGGCAGACTGGATGCAGAGTTTGAGGAACAGGCGGTGCTTTTGGTAATGAGCCCGGGCGTGCCTGTGGATACCCCCTTTGTGGATGGCTTTAAGCATCGAAACATCCCGGTATGGGGCGAGATCGAACTGGCGTATCGTTATGCAAACGGCAGCCTGATCGCGATCACCGGAACCAACGGAAAGACCACGACAACGGCACTGACCGGCAAGATCATGGAGGACTGGTATAAGGCATCCGGCAAGAAGGGCAAGGTTTATGTAGCCGGCAATATCGGCGATCCGTATACCGATATCGCGTTGCTCACCACACCGGACGATACTACGGTATTGGAGGTATCCAGTTTCCAGCTGGAGACGATCGATGCCTTTCATCCGCAGGTTTCGGCAATCTTAAACATCACGCCGGATCATTTGAACCGCCATCATACTATGGAGAATTACACGGCGTGCAAAGAGGATATCACACGAAACCAGACCGCGGAAGAAGTGTGCGTGCTGAACGGCGAAGACGAGCGGCTGGTGGATTTTGCAAAGAACGGCTGCGGGGCAAAGCCGGTGTTCTTTGATTCGGCAAAGAAGACGGACAACGGATTCTGGCTGGAGGGCGAAGATATCATGAGCGCCAAAGCCGGAAAACTGATGAACATCCACGAGATGAAACTGCTCGGCGTGCACAATGTGGAAAATGTGATGGCGGCGATCGCCATGACGGAAGCAGTCGGCGTGCCGATGGAAAATATCCTGGCGTCGGTCCGCGAATTCACGGCGGTAGAACATCGCATCGAGTATACGGCCACCGTCAACGGCGTGGATTATTACAACGATTCCAAGGGTACCAACCCGGATGCGGCGATCAAAGCGATCCAGGCGATGGTGAAACCGACCATTCTGATCGGCGGCGGTTACGACAAGCAGAACACCTACGATGAGTGGATCGAAAGCTTTGACGGCAAAGTAAAATATCTGCTTTTGCTGGGACAGACCAGAGAGGCAATCGAAAAATGTGCGCACGAGCATGGCTTTACACAGACGATCATGGTGGAATCCATGGAAGAGGCTGTGGAAAAAGCGCACGAACTGGCAGAGCCGGGCTGGGCGGTATTGCTGTCGCCGGCATGTGCAAGCTGGGGTATGTTTAAAAATTATGAAGAGCGTGGTCGGATCTTTAAGGATCTGGTGAGGAATCTGTAAGTATGGCAGAAGGAAGAACGGCAGAAGAACGCGGAGCACAGCGCAGAACGGCGCACAAAAGACCCCGTGTTTCCCATCGAAACAACAGCATAGATATCCCCCTGCTGATCGTTATGGCGGGGCTTATGATCTTTGGCCTGCTGATGATCTTTTCCACCAGTGCGTATAATGCCGGGGAGGATCAGGCGTCTTTCCTGCGTATGCAGCTTTTGGCGGAGGGACTGGGCATCGTTGCGATCCTGTTCATTGTAAGCCTGCCGTATTCGTTCATCAAGTTTTTGGGCAGACCGGTACCGCGATTGGTGATCCTGGCGGTTGCGGTCGTTATGATCTTTTTGCTGAAGACACCCCTCGGTATCACGGCCAAAGGTGCGACGAGATGGATCCGACTGGGCCCCCTTCGTGTGCAGCCGGCCGAGATCGCAAAGGTAGCCGTGATCATCTTCTTTGCATCGTTTATTTCGGAAAAGCCGGAGCGGATCAATACGCTCAAAGGATACGCGATCGCAATGACCATCGCCGGAGGCATGGCCGGACTGGTATATGTTTTTTCCAAGAACCTTTCCAGTGCGATCATCATCGGCGGTATCTCCGTGCTGATGCTGTTTTTGTCCACGAAAGAGTGGAAATTCCAAATGTTCGGATATCCGGCCGTGGTCGCGGCCGTGGTGTATTATGCGGTGCATAAAGTGCAGACGGTGGCGGATCCGGAATCTCTGAGTTTCCGTTATCAGCGCGTTATGATCTGGCTGGATCCGGCCAAGTATGTGACCGGCAACGGTTATCAGACGCTGCAGGCACTGTACGCCATCGGTTCGGGCGGTCTGACCGGAAAGGGCATCGGAAAGGGCATTCAGAAACTGGGAACCATTCCGGAAGTGCATAACGATATGATCTTTTCGGTAATCTGCGAGGAACTGGGACTGATCGGTGCCATCGTGGTACTGATCCTGTTTGCGATCCTGTTGTATCGTTGCTTAAACATCGCGCTTTCCTGCAAGGACTCGTTCGGAATGCTTGTGTGTATGGGTGTGTTTTTGCACATTGCCATTCAGGTTGTCTTAAATATCATGGTAGTGACCAACAGTATGCCGAATACCGGTGTGAGCCTTCCGTTTATCAGTTACGGCGGATCTTCCGTATCGTTCTTGATGGCGGAAATGGGGCTCGTGCTCCGCGTGGCACGGGAAAATGACAATGAGTGATCTGGATACTGCGCTGGAAAAAAAGAAAAAGATCGTATTCTGGCTTGCGGTGATCTGCCTGGTGCTGTTTGCGTTCTGGCTGGTATTGGTATCCTGCACCATTACGGAGTTTGAGGTGTCGGGAAACCGGCATTATACCACGGCGCAGATCCGTAGGATAGTGGAGAACGGATGGTTCGGGGACAATACCATCGTGGTATCGCTGAAGTATAATAACCGCAGCATCAAGGATATCCCATTTGTGGAAACCATGGATGTGAAAGTTGTGGACCGCCATACGATCCGGGTACAGGTGTACGAAAAGGCGATGGCCGGGTATGTGCAGTATCTGGACCACTATATGTATTTTGACAAAGACGGGATCGTAGTGGAGAATGCGACCGTGGCGACCCCGGGGCTGCCGATGGTTACGGGGCTGACCTTTGACCATTTTGTAATGTATGAACCGTTGCCGGTCAAAGATCCCGGGATTTTTCAGACCATTCTGGATGTGACCAATATGCTCAAAAAGCATAACATTATGACGGATTGCATCTATTTTAATGAAAAGACGGAGATGACCCTGTATTTCGGTAAGGTCCGGGTGGAACTGGGCGGCAGTGAACTGCTGGAGGAAAAGATCCAGCAGCTGGAGGCAATGATGGGGTATCTGACCGACAAAAGCGGTACGCTGGATCTGAAAAATTACAGGACGGATTCCCCGAACACAACGTTTACGGAAGACACAAGGAATTGACTAATACAGTCAATATGGATAAAAACCACAACATTTTGTGGTTGCAAGCGGTTGTCAAACGAAAGAAACTCATTTATTATAAAACAAGTTAGTGATATGGAGACGGAACTCTTTATCCTGTACTTTAAGTCACCAAATTGAGGAGGAAAAGAAAGTGATTGAAGTAAATGACGAAGAAGCTAACGTAGTTGTAAAGATCAAGGTCGTTGGTGTCGGCGGTGCAGGAAACAGCGCAGTCAACCGAATGATCGATGAAGGGATTGCAGGGGTTGAGTTTTATGCGATCAACACCGACAAGCAGGCCCTTATGAATACAAAAGCAAAACCGGTACAGATCGGTGAAAAGACCACCCACGGTTTTGGCGCAGGCGCAGATCCTTCCCAGGGACGTGCCGCAGCGGAAGAGAGTGTGGATGACATCCGTGAAGCATTGACCGGTGCAGATATGGTATTTATCACCTGCGGTATGGGTGGCGGTACCGGAACCGGAGCAGCTCCGATCGTAGCACATGTGGCACAGGAGCTGGGCAGCCTGGTAGTAGCCGTTGTATCCAAGCCGTTCTCTTACGAAGCAGATGATCGTATGCAGAACGCTCTGGCAGGTTTGGAAGAACTGAAGAATAATGTAGATACTCTGGTCGTACTTCCGAATGATAAGATCCTGGAGATCGCAGATCGTCGTATGACCAAGAAGGAGTGCTTCCGTAAGGCAGACGAAACACTGCAGCAGACCGTACAGAACATCACCGAAGTAATCAACGGTTTTATGGATGTCAATATCGACTTCTCCGATGTCAATACGGTAATGCGTAATGCAGGTATGGCACACGTTGGTGTCGGCTTCGGTACCGGCGATGACAGAGCTCTGGAAGCGGTGAAGGAAGCCGTAGAGAACAAGTTGATGGAGACCACGATCGATTCCGCAAAGAAGATCCTGCTGTACATCTCCGCAGGCGATCTGATGATCCACGACGAAGAAGATATTTCCGAATACATTCTGGCGATCACCGGACGTCAGGTAAAACTGATTACCGGATCCAACGATGTGGACGGAGACGAGATGAAGGATACCTGCAAGGTAGTACTGATCGCCACCGGTATCGAAGAGCCGATCAAGCATGGCGCAGGCCGTATGGTAAATCCGCAGGCGTATCGCACACCGGGCGTAAGAACCATGGGAACTGTTCCGCAGCAGACTGCTCCGGTAGTCGGAATGCACACCGCTCCGATGCCGCAGTTGGGACAGCAGCCGGTAGCAATGCCGCAGCAGACAACGATGGCTGGCACCGGTCCTCTGCCGAAGATGCCGGCAGCAAGAACCACCGGCACGGCAAGCAATTCCGCACTGGGCCGCACGGGTTCGATCTTTGGCGGACAGCCGAGAACCACGGCAATGGATGGTACCGCTCCGATGCGTACACCGCTGGCAGGACAGGGAACCAACAACATCCCGCAGTTCAATCACAGCACAGGAGCAAGCAGACTGGGTGGTCGCAGAGAGAACAACGCAAACTACGAGATCCCAAAGTTCATCCGTTCCAAGAAGGATAAGAACGAAGACTAAAGAACACAGATCAACTCCGCCGGTAACGGCGGGGTTTTTGATTGGCAGAATTCATGTTACTTCCCGGGATACGCCTCCGGGAATTATTGTTTTACAGCAGATACCAGGTCGGCAGGAAGAAATAGGATATGGTTTTGAGCTGCGGCAGGAACTGGGCAGCATCCAGGAAGATGGGGCTGAAGATCAGGCATCCCATCAGATAGAGCGGGAAGAGGGCATACAAAATGCCGCGGTAGGGAATGAGCGTGGTGATCAAAAACAGGAACACCAGGCAGATCAGTGCGTAGAGCAAAAGCCGGCTGCTCTCGAGCAACAATCCCGTGAGGCTGTGGTCGATGCCGGGAACGCCGGGCATACCAAACAGACAAACGAGGGACAGGATGCAGGCGAACAGCATGGGTACCACGATCCGCACGACGCGTACACTGACCCGGGCGAATACGGGATGTTCCGCTGCCTGGTAGTAAGAGAGGGCGCCGACAAATCCGCACAACAGGATGAGCACGGCAAAGAGACCGCGCAGAGGCTGGGTCAGCACGGCGGTCGTACCGTAATGAAATTCGTTTACCGTATTGTCATAGGTAAAAGAAAAGGTGGATCCGTTGGTTAAGTATTTCTGATAGAGCTCCTCCACGTCCTGATCGGTAAAAGCTTTGGGATAATATTCCGCCACGGCGCTCTTTTTGGTGAGGTAGCGCAAAAAGACCTGACCGGACAGGCGCTGAAAGATGTTGGCAAAGAGCGTTTCGTTGATCACATCGCTCATGGTGGTGCGGGGAGAGGTCAGCAGCGTGATCAGTTCCCGCCGGTTTCCGGAGCGCAATTGTTCAAACAGATCGGAGGGGATGAGATAGCCGCATTCCGCCGTGCCGCGGGCAACCTCTGCGCGCAGGGCATCGGGGCTGCTGCTCTGGTAAAACGAAAACAGGGTTTCGCCGTCGGCAAGCACATCCGTCAGCCATGAGATATCTTCATTGGTCTCGCCGATTTGGTTCTGCGCATCGGGATCCACGATACAGTAACCGACACGGATACGATCATCCGCTTCGGTGGCCGGACGGTGCGATACATAGAAGCACAGCACCGGTGCTGCGATCAAAAGCAGCAGTAAAAACGGAGAACAAAGATATTGTTTTACGGTGAGCAGGAAAAGGCGCATCGGTCTCATGAGCGTTTTCCTCCTTTTCTGGTAATGCGGATTTGAAAGGCGATGCAGGCGGCGGCAAAGAAGATCACGATCCATAGGAACATCCCGCCGTAGGAAGCATCCCCTTCTCCGGACAGGAAATACAACAGATTCTGTGACAGCGGCGTGGTCGGAAGATAGTTTCCGATCCGCCGGATCCCGGCCGGAAGAAAGGCTGCCGGCAGGATGCCACCGGAGCAAAAGAGCATGATCACCGACAGGGTAAGCTGCAGCAGGATCGCCGCCGGAGCACTGCCGCCGGCCTGATGCAGAAACAGGGCAAAGGCCGAGAGCACGCCGCTTAATAATAGAAGGATCAGCAGTTGCGGTGCGCCGAAGGACAACCGGATATCAAACGGAAGCTCGCCTTTGAGCAGAGCGCCGAGATAGCACAGTAAGGAGAAACAAAACAGGATCAGCCAGTTGGCCGCAAAACGGACCGCCAGATACCCGGGAGGTAACACACGGCCGGAAAACAGCAGATCGGTGAACGCACGGTCTTCGGCCCGAAGTGCCGGGGCAAAGGCCGAGGAAGAAAAGAACAAAAACAACAGGAACGCGGAGGCGATGTAGCTCAAAAAGACCGGCAGTGTCTCCGAAGCCGTAAAGAGTTTTTCACGGGCCAGCACGAAGGAAAAGTTCATCAGATCGATATCGTCGTAGGCATCGCCCAGCTGGTCTTCGGCACCCAGTGCGTAGTAGAGTTCGTAGGCAGAATAGGTGTCCGCCTGGGCTGCGGAAAGCATCATTGCCCCCGAGCGTGTCAGTTCGGACAGGAACACGGAAGATAAGGCATCGGTATCGGAGAACCGGATCTCAATGGGATCGTTGCGACCGTACAGAATACCACTGATCACATCATCGGGGAAAAACATCACGGCAATGACTTCGTGTTTTTGCAATGCCGTCATAGCCTCCTCTTCCGGCATGATCGCAAAGTCCAGTGCCAGAGATGTGGAGTTCATATTGCCGATGTATTGGATCGCCTTTTGCATATATTCGTTCTCGGCATCCGCAGTGACCAGGGCAACGTTGGCACGGGCCAGACTGCCTTCTTCATACAGGCTTTTGGAGAGCAGCGAGACAAACAGAGAAATAAAAAGCGCGGCTGCCACGGCACTCAGCATGACGAAAGGCAGCATACGCAGGTTTTTCTTCAGTTCCAGACGAAACAGACGCAGATACATTCTCATTTGCGTATCTCCGTAAGCAGTTCGTCGCCGCGCAGGATACGGTCCTGTAATAACAGCTTGCCGCCGCGCAGCAGATAGAGACGGGAAATGATGGAAAGGTCCTCTTCGTCATGGGTGGTCAGGATCAGCGTACGACCGTTCTGATGAAATTGCTGCAGATAGTCGCGGATCTCGGCTTTGTAGCACAGATCCAGTGCGGCTGCAGGTTCATCCATGATCAGGATCTGCGGATCGTTGATGAGCGCAGTTGCCAGGCTCACGCGTTTGCGCATACCTCCGGAGAGGGCATTTACCCGCTTGCGCAGAAAACCGTCCAGCTGCAGCATCTGAATGGACGGGGACTGCAGAGCGGCATCAAATTCGCTCTTTTTCCCATGGAACCAGAGCAGCAGATTGTCCCGGACACTCATATCCGGCATCAGAGGATCGCTCTGCGGAACATAGCCGATCAGAGCACTGCGTTTGGCAGGATGTTTCAACAGGTCGGTATCCCCATAGAGCATCTCCGCTCCCTTGCATTTGCGGGCACCGGCCAGGATCGAAAGCAGGGTGGATTTGCCGCTGCCGTTCGCACCGAGGATCGCGATGCTCTCGCCCAAAGGAAGAGAAAAGTCCAGGTGATCCAGGACGTGATTCTTCCGATAGGAATAGTCGATGTTTTTGACAAGTATGTTTGCAGGCGTTGTGCTCGGTTCCATAATATCTGCTCTTTCTATAATAAAGATGTTTTTGTGATACAAACAAAGCCATCATAGCATATTTTGGTTATGGGGGCAAATATCCGTGCGGGCAATTGCAGTATTGCGTGGGGGGGCAATATTGAGTAAAATAGTACCTGTTCGAAGAAGTATGGTATTCGCAGACACAAGAGGAGGCGATGGACTTATGATAAAGGCAGATGCGGTACTGTTGGATGTGGACGGAACCCTGTGGGATTCCACGGAAGTGGTGGCAGAGGCGTGGATGCAGGCCCTGAAAGAGCAGGGGATCGAGCGAAAGATCACCGGAGCGCAGTTGAAAGGCCTGTTTGGCAAGCCGATGAACGTGATCGCGGATCTGCTGCTGCCGGAGATCGCAGAAGATAAGCGCTATGAAGTGCTGGATCGCTGTATGGAGCAGGAAGAAAAAGCACTGAATGAGAATACGAAGGATATTGCGTATCCGGGCGTCGTGGATACGATCCGCAGCCTTTCGGAGCAGATCCCGGTGTGCATCGTCAGCAACTGCCAGTCCGGCTATATCGAACTGGTAATGAAAAAACTGGGCATTACAGATGTGATCGCGGATCACGAATGTTTCGGAAACAGCGGTTTGCAGAAGCGGGACAATATTGCACTGGTAGCGGCACGAAACGGCTATAAGGCGCCGGTTTATGTCGGGGATATCCGCAGCGATATGGAAGCGGCACGCGGAGCCGGCATACCGTTTATTCATGCGGCTTACGGCTTTGGCCATGTGGAAGGCGAAGATGCACGGATCGAGCGCTTTGCGGAACTGCCGGGCGTGCTGGGGATCGATATCGGCACGGCGGTGGATGCCTATACGGTCGTGGATCAGTTTACCGGAGTGGAGCGCTATACGGCAGTCGATTCCTATGCGCAGGTCAAGGCGATGACGGATCTGGCCGAGACGGAAAAAGGCATTGCACAGGTAGAGCGGGAGCTGATGACGCTGGCGATCGCGGCCCGTAAATGTGCCTATGCACCGTATTCCGGCTATCAGGTCGGTGCGGCACTGCTGACGGAAGACGGCAGAGTTTATATCGGCGGCAATATCGAAAACGCATCGTATGGGGCGACCAACTGTGCGGAGCGGACGGCAGCCTTTAAGGCTGTCAGTGAAGGAGCACGGCGGTTTCGTATGATCGCCATCGCCGGCGGTAAGGGAGAGCATCTGAACTATGCCTATCCTTGCGGTATCTGCCGGCAGGTATTGCGGGAGTTTTCGGATCCTAAGCGGATGCTGGTGCTGGTCGGCATCTCTCCTACGGAATATAAAAGATATACGCTGGAAGAGCTGTTGCCGAACAGTTTCGGACCGGATCATCTGGAAGGGTAAGAGGGGGAATGGAAAAATATTCACTGATCATAATTTTGGCGGCACTGATCGCGGTGTTTGCCGGGTTTGGCCTGGCAGAGCGCAGGCGGCATTTGGAACGCGTGAAACATGAGTTGAAAACACGCTACGGAAAGCGGCAGGATCGAAAGATCCCGTCCTCACGAATGGAGTGTATTCCGGCGTATTTTCGCAAGCACGCAAGTGATGCGGCCATCGATGATATCACCTGGTCGGATCTGGAGATGGACCGGCTCTTTACGGATATGAACCTGACCTTTTCTTCCGCCGGGGAAGAAGTGCTGTATCACACGCTGCGTACGCCGTTGTATAAAGAGGAAGATCTGAAGGAACGCGCGGAGCAGATCGCGTATTTTCAGGAGCACGAAGACATACGGCAGAATCTGCAGATACTGTTCGCCGCAATGGGCAAAAACGATCGCTATTCCCTGTACGATTATCTGGATTTTGCCGATGGCATGAAAGATGCGGAAGGCCTGAAATACCATCTGCTGGCACCGGCACTGATCGCGGCTTCCATAGCCCTGGTATTTTTGAAGACGGATATGGGAATCTTTGCGGTGATCATGGCGATCATCATTAATATCGCCTGGTATTTCCGCACCAAGGGAAAGGTGCAGCCCTATATTGTGACCTTACGATATGTGACGGCGGATATCCGGGCGGCACGGAAGCTGGGACAGATGAAAGTGGAAACCGCCAAACGGCAGCAGCAGGAACTGGCGGAAGCCATCGGGCAGATGAAAGGATTTGAACGGCGTGGTGGGATGCTGTTTTCGACGGATTCGGCCGGCGGCGATCCGATGATGATCCTTGCCGACTATATCAATATGGTGATGCATTTTGATCTGATGAACTTTTACTTTATGTATCGCAAGATGCAGCAGCACAGAGAACAGATCGATGTGATCCACGGCGCGCTTGGTTATTTTGAGATGCTGATCGCTGCCGGTTCCTATCAGAAGGCGTTGGGCGATATCTGTACGCCGATTTTCGGAACACAGGAAAGTGCGGAAAACATCTGGCATCCCATGATCGAAGATCCGGTCAAGAACGGATATTCCGCAAAGGGCTGTATGTTACTGACCGGTTCCAATGCATCCGGCAAATCGACGTTTCTGAAGACGGTTGCGATGAACCAGCTGCTCTCGCAGACGCTGTACTTTGCATGCGCGGACAGCTTTCACACCGCATTCCACCGGATTTATACCTCCATGTCTTTGCGGGATGATCTGGAGCATCAGGAAAGCTATTTTATGGTGGAGATCCGGGCAATGCAGCGTATCCTGGATGCCGGCAAGCAGGAAGGGGCGCAGATCGCATGCTTCGTGGACGAGGTGCTGCGCGGTACCAATACGGTAGAACGGATTGCGGCATCCACCGAGATCCTGAAGCATATGGCAGAGCAGGGATATTTCTGTGTGGCGGCAACCCATGATATCGAGCTGACCGCGCTGCTGGAAGACACCTATGAAAACTACCATTTCTCGGAAGAGATCGAGGGCGGCGATGTGCTGTTTAATTACCGGCTGCAGAACGGAAAGGCAACGACCCGGAATGCGATCCGCCTGCTTTCCGTGATGGGTTATGAAGAACAGATCGTGCAGCGTGCCGAAGCGCTGGCAGAGGGATTTTTAAAGGAGGGCGTATGGCAAAAGTAAAGATCTTTACGGACGGTGCGGCACGCGGTAACCCGGACGGACCGGGCGGATACGGCGTAGTGTTGCAGTTTGTGGATTCCAAGGGGCAGCTGCATGAAATGGAATACAGTGCCGGGTATAAAAAGACCACCAATAACCGGATGGAACTGATGGCGGCGATCGTCGGACTGGAGGCGCTCAATCGTCCATGTGAGGTGGAGCTTTATTCGGATTCCAAGTATCTGGTGGATGCGTTCAACCAGCACTGGATCGACAGCTGGCTGAAAAAGGGCTGGAAGCGCGGCAAGAACGAAGAGGTCAAAAATGTGGACCTGTGGAAGCGCCTGTTAGCGGCCAAGAAACCGCACCAGGTGACCTTCTGCTGGGTGAAGGGCCACGCCGGGCATCCGGAGAATGAGCGTTGCGATGTGCTGGCCACCACGGCGGCGGATCACAATGCTGTCCTTGACGATGTGGTAGGCGAGTGATACAATATCTTTGGTATAGAAACTTCGTTATGCCATAGATATAGAAAGGATTTGTTCATCGTATGGAAGGAACTTTGTTTGTAAACGGATTTTTATCCTATCTGGTAGTATATTTCATATTTATCGCAACCGTAGTGATCGCTTTTGTGATCGGCTTTTCCCTGCGGAAGAGCAAAAACGCAAAGACCGGAACCACAGAGACGGTGGCAGCGGAAGGTAGCGGCAGCGAAAAGGAGAACGGCGGACAGTAAGTGGGCAGCCGGCATTCGTAAATAGTTTCAAGACATATAAGTAAAGATTGCTGAGTACGGCAATCTTTCTTTATATCTTACGGGGAACAGCGTGTATTTGGATTACTGTTTGAGATGAATTGAGGAGGTAGCCATGCCGAAGTCGGAAAACCAGAAAATGAAACTGTTGTATATCATCCGCATCCTGACGGAAGAGACGGATGAGCAGTCGCCGATCAGCACGAAGGATCTGATCGAGAAACTGGCGGATCAATACGGCGTTTCGGCGGAGCGCAAGACGATCTATACGGACATCGAATGCCTGCGGGAGTTCGGCTACGATATCGGCTTTGATTCCAACCGGACCAAGGGCGGATATTATCTGGCCAGCCGGGACTTTGAACTGCCGGAGCTCAAGATGCTCGTGGATATGGTGCAGGCATCCCGGTTCTTGAGCGTAAAGCGTTCCCGGGAACTGATCAAAAAGATCGAGCAGCTGGCGGGCAAACGCGAGGCATCGGAACTGCAGCGCACGGTCTATGTGGCCAACCGTGCCAAAGCCGTGAACGAAGGCGTGTACTATGCCGTGGACTGCATTCACCGGGCGATCGCACAGAACAAAAGCATCACCTTTCATTATATGGAGTTTACCGTCAGCAGCCAGTGGCAGTTAAAGAAGGGCGGCAAGCGCTACGAGATCAGCCCGTACTTTCTGACATGGAATCACGAGAACTACTACCTGATCGCTTTTGACGAGCAGCGGCAGGAGGTGCGCCATTACCGCGTGGACCGTATGAAGGATCTGGAGATCGGCGAGAACGAGCGCCAGGGCAGGGAGCTGTTCCGCAATTTCGACATCGCGGCCTATTCCAATGTGGCCTTCAATATGTACGGCGGCGAAGAAAAAAGGATCAAGATGGTCTTTATCAATCGGCTGGCCAATGTGGTGGTGGATCGTTTCGGCAAGGATGTGACCATCCGTAAGGAAGACGAAGAACATTTCTCGGTGAGCGTAAATGTTGCCGTCAGCCCCCAGTTCTACGGCTGGCTGGCCGGCTTCGGCACGGGCGCCCGGATCGTCTCGCCGCAGTCGGAAGCCGAGGCCTACCGGGATTACCTGAAGGAGATATTGGAGAATTATTCATAATTGGTTTACCGAAAAACATTATGTAAATATTGACCAATTTTTTCGTCTATACTATGTATGCTTTTCGGCGTAAAACCGGATTGACGCAGGGGATACAATTGATTATAATAACAACTACACAACATATTGTGTTATTTTTATGCTCTATTATCTAAATCGTGTAGTTCTATAGAGCGGAGAAAGTCATTATTTTTGGGGAGAAGAAGGAGTTTTGGGAAATGAGTGAAGTGGATTACGGGGCGTTATACCAGCCGAAACGGAGCGTGAAAGTGATCAAGAAGGACAACACCCGCGAGGAGTTTAATGTCCAGAAGGTGATCAATGCGGTCGGCAAATCGGCATATCGTGCATTGACGGATTTTACGGAGGAAGAGAAGCGCCGGATCTGTCAGTTTGTGGTGCAGAAAGTGGATGAAATGGATACGGATGAGATCCCCATTCCCGTAATGCACAACATTGTGGAGAGCGCTCTGGAAAGTGTAAAACCGATCGTAGCAAAGAGCTATCGGGATTACCGTAACTACAAGCAGGACTTTGTGCGCATGCTCGATGATGTGTACAAGAAGAGCCAGTCCATTATGTATATCGGTGACAAGGAGAACGCCAACACGGACTCCGCACTGGTATCCACCAAACGATCCCTGATCTTTAACCAGTTGAACAAGGAACTGTATCAGAAGTTCTTTTTGACAACCGAAGAATTGCAGGCGTGCCGCGACGGCTATATCTATGTGCATGATATGTCCGCGCGCCGTGATACCATGAACTGCTGCCTGTTCGATGTGAAGAATGTGCTGAGCGGCGGTTTTGAGATGGGCAATATCTGGTACAACGAGCCGAAGACCCTGGATGTGGCATTCGATGTTATCGGCGATATCGTGCTGAGTGCGGCATCCCAGCAGTACGGCGGATTTACTGTGCCGGAAGTGGACAAGATCCTCGAGCCGTATGCGGAAAAATCCTATCAGAAATATATCAAAAAATATCTGGCACTCGGTGTGGAGCAGTCCAAAGCCGAGGAAGAGGCCGGACGCGATGTGGAGCGTGATTTTGAACAGGGCTTCCAGGGCTGGGAGTACAAGTTCAATACCGTGGCATCCAGCCGCGGCGATTATCCGTTCATCACGGTGACCGCAGGCATCGGCACCGGTCGTTTTGCAAAGCAGGCGACCATCAGCATGCTGAATGTGCGTCGCAAGGGACAGGGCAAAGAGGATCACAGAAAGCCCGTGCTGTTCCCCAAGATCGTGTTCCTGTATGACGAAAATCTGCACGGACCGGGCAAGGAACTGGAAGATGTTTTCGAAGCCGGCGTAGAGTGCTCCGCAAAGACCATGTATCCGGACTGGCTGTCGCTGACCGGTAAGGGCTACATTGCAAGTATGTACAAGCAGTACGGCAAGGTGATCTCACCCATGGGCTGCCGTGCGTTCCTGTCTCCCTGGTATGAGAGAGGCGGTATGCATCCGGCAGACGATAAGGATGAGCCTATCTTTGTCGGACGATTCAACATCGGTGCGGTATCCCTGCACTTACCGATGATCCTGGCCAAGGCACGCCAGGAGAGCAAAGATTTTTATGAGGTGCTGGACTATTATCTGCAGCTGATCCGTAATCTGCACATCCGCACCTATGCATACCTGGGCGAGATGCGTGCATCCACCAACCCGCTGGCCTATTGCGAAGGCGGTTTCCTGGAGGGACATCTGGGCCTGCACGACAAGATCAAACCGCTGTTAAGATATGCGACCGCATCCTTCGGCATCACGGCATTGAACGAGCTGCAGATGCTCTACAACGGCAAGTCGCTGGTGGAAGACGGTCAGTTTGCACTGGAAGTGATGGAGCATATCAACCAGAAGATCAACGAGTTTAAGGAAGCCGACGGCAACCTGTATGCGATCTACGGTACTCCGGCCGAGAGCCTGTGCGGTCTGCAGGTAAAGCAGTTCCGCAAGAAATACGGCATCATCGAAGGCGTATCCGATCGTGAATATGTGAGCAATTCGTTCCACTGCCATGTATCGGAGACGATCACTCCGATCCAGAAGCAGGATCTGGAAGGACGTTTCTGGGAACTGCTCAACGGCGGCAAGATCCAGTATGTAAAATATCCGGTCAGCTACAACACCGGTGCCGTGCGTACTCTGGTGCGCCGTGCGATGGAAATGGGATTCTATGAGGGCGTGAATTTGAGCCTTTCCTATTGCGATGACTGCGGACATGAGGAACTGGAGATGGATGTGTGCCCGAAATGCGGCAGCCGCAACCTGACCAAGATCGACCGTATGAACGGCTATCTTTCCTATTCCCGTGTACACGGAGAAACCCGCTTAAATGATGCGAAGATGGCGGAGATCGCGGAAAGGAAGTCAATGTAATGCGCTACCACAATATTACTCACGATGATATGCTCAACGGGGACGGACTGCGCGTTGTCCTTTGGGTAGCCGGTTGTGACCATTGCTGCAAGGGGTGTCAGAATCCCATGACATGGGATCCGGAAGGCGGACTGTTATTTGATGATGCGGCCAAGCAGGAGATCTTTGATCAGCTGGATAAGAGTTACATCAACGGACTGACTTTTTCCGGCGGGGATCCGTTGTTTGCCTCCAACCGTATTGCCGTACGGGAACTGGCCGAAGAGGTAAAGGCAAAGTATCCGGACAAGACCATCTGGCTGTATACCGGATTTCAGTGGGCCGATGTTATGCAGGATCCGGTGATGCCGTTTGTGGATGTCGTGGTGGACGGCGAATTTCAGCAGGAAAGCTTTGATGCCAACCTGTTGTGGAAGGGCAGTGCCAACCAGAAAGTCATCGATGTGCAAAAGACTTTGAAATCCGCAGATCCGAAACAGCCGGTGCTGTACTGCGGAGACTATTCATAAGCCAAAGGAGAGAGAAGATGCCGAAGATCCGTATCAAATATTTTTCCGATCAGATCGAAAAATTATGTTATATTGACGGGAAATCCGACTGGATCGACCTGCGTTGTGCAGAGGAGATCACTTTAAAACAGGGCGAGTTCAAACTGGTGCCGTTGGGCGTGGCGATGCAGTTACCGAAAGGTTATGAGGCACATGTGGTACCGCGCAGTTCGACCTTTAAGAATTTCGGAGTGATCCAGACCAATCATTGCGGGATCATCGATGAAAGCTATTCCGGCGATAACGACCAGTGGTATATGCCGGTACTGGCGATGCGGGATACCCAGATCCATGTGAATGACCGTATCTGTCAGTTCCGTATCTTTGAGCACCAGCCGGCGATCGAGTTTGAAGAAACGGATCATCTGGACGGCGCAGACCGCGGTGGTTTCGGCAGCACGGGAAGAGCATAAGTTTACAATAATAATTTTATGTAAATTAGCTAAAATTGTATGCAAAAATAATACAAAAATGATAAAAATGGCTAGGAATAGCCATTTTTTTATGTTAAAATATTCAATATATGCCCTAGATTATTTAAAAGGACAAAACGATGGGCAAACTGTTCGCATGGCTTGACCGGAACCGGAAAGAAACGGTCCGGGAATATGACAATCGAATCAATCGTTTGCAGGCATTCCACGCTGGTTATGCCTTTTTGTCGTTGCTGAATTACAGTCCGGAGTTGTCTGCGTTTTCGGCCTATGCGGTATGGAACGGGGAGTTTAATGAGAAACTGGAAACCCCGATGCCGCAGGGAGGTTTTATGCTGCATTGCGGTATGGAACGGGCACAGGAAATGTGCGAGCGGCCGGACGGTTTTCCGATCTTTGTCAAACTCTGTGCCAAGCAGGGACGGCTGGCCGTGGAGCGTATGTTTTTGGCGGATGCCGATCGGATCTTTGATTTTTATTTCAACGGTTGTGAAGTGATCCCGCCGGAGCGCCTCGGGCTGGTGTTTGCCGGAGCGCGGGTGCCGGAAAATGCCCATCGTGAGGAGTATGCACATGAGACCGGAGCGGCGCAGCAGAGCGGCGGTTCCTACCGGAAACTTTCTGCAGGCGGCAGTTACCAAAAGCAAACGGTGACAGCCGGATCTTACCGCGGCTTTGGCATGGGAAGTTACCGGAAAGGTTTCGGAAGCGGCAGTTATTCGGGAAGCAGCGATACAAAAGGCAGCTATCCCTTTGGACGATCCTTTGGCGGCTTCGGAACGGGCAGTTATCGGCAGGGCAGCTATTGGCAAGGAACCTATTGGCTTGGCAGTTATTGGCATGGCAGTTATTGGAGAGGCAGTTATCAGGCCGGGGCTTTTCGCAGTCTTTGGATGAGCAGCTATTTTGCGGGCAGTTATGCGCAGGCACGCTTCGGCATCGGCAGTTATGCGGGCGGCAGTTTCCGGGTATTCTTCGGGCAGCAGGGCAGCTTTGCATCCGGCAGTTTCCGCAGGAATGTCTTCTTCGCAGGCAGTTATCGCGAAAGCCTTTTCCGAAGGGGCAGTTTTTGGAAAAACGGCAGCGGCATCGCATTTCTGATGGAATGTGCAGAAACGCTGATACCGGCAGAGAATGTCGTTTGCGATGAGAAAGCATCGACTTGCGAGGATCGCAGCGCGGCATATTGTCATGCTCGTATTATTGAAGAGATGGGTTATGGACTGGATCTGATCTAGATCCGGGATAACATATACGAAACGCTATGAATGGTTTTTACTCGCTTTGGTCGGCACCCTATTTTTTAAAGAAACGGGATGCAGGGTTTGTGATGCAGGATTACGAGCTCATTACCCTGCTGTTGTCGGTTGCGGCTTTTGAAAAATACAACGGAAAGACCAGACTGTACGCGGACCGC
The DNA here is from genome assembly GCA_946403625.1 of uncultured Lachnospiraceae bacterium. Lineage (GTDB taxonomy): Bacteria > Bacillota > Clostridia > Lachnospirales > Lachnospiraceae > NK4A136. Next base: position 7,584 of record CAMJAP010000029.1, on the reverse strand, counting down.
AAGGCGCTGGAGTATGTGCAGGAGCGGGATCTGGGGCAGATCTTTTCGCGGGGCGTTTGCGAGATGCAGGTGCCGGAGGATATCGATCCGGCGGTGTTCTGGGCCGGCGGTAAGCTGGTGGCGCTGCAGATGGAAGAACTGCCTTCGGTGATGATCGACACGGATCTGATCATCTGGGAAGATCTGGGACCGTGGCTGCAGGACAAGCAGATCGCCGTGATCCACCGGGAAGAGTTGCGTGAGCAGATCTATCCGGAACCGTCCTCCTTTGCGATGAAGGAGGGATATGCCTTTCCGAAGGAGTGGGATTTTTCCGTCCGGCCGGCGAATACCGCCATGCTGTATCTGAAGGATCCGGCATTCCGGGATGTATATGTTCGTGAGGCGCTCCGTTTTATGCGGGGGATACAGCCGACGAACGATAACCTTTGTCCCATGGTGTTTGCGGAGCAGCGGATCTTGCCGACCTGTGCGCAGGCAAAGGGGATCGAAGTATCTGCGTTTTGTGAGCAGATCGAACAGTTGCGGGAACAGCACCGGTTCACGCATATCTGGGGCCACAAAAATGTGCTGAAGTTCAATATGGATGAGCGGCGCAGTTTTATCACACGGTGTCTGATACGATTGCAGAAGGAGTTTCCGGATATGTACGGGATCGCCTCTGCAATGGAAGAATTTGAAGAGTACCGATAATTTTGATTTACCGCCCGAAGCAGCAGTCTTTGGGCCTACCGATAGATCGTTAGGGGGAAAGAACGAAGTGTTGAAAGTATCGCATCTGTGCAAAGGGTACGGCGATAAACAGATCGTCCGGGATGTATCCTTTGAAGCACAGAAAGGGAAAATATACGGTTTTTTGGGACCGAACGGTGTGGGCAAAAGCACCACCATGAATATGATCACGGGCTATCTGGCGCCCGATGACGGAAACATCCTGATCAATGATATTTCCATGATCAAGGAGCCGAAGAAAGCAAAGAAGCAGATCGGTTATCTGCCGGAGCAGCCGCCTCTGTATCTGGATATGACGGTGACGGAATATCTGAATTATGCGGCGGAATTGAAAGGATTGTTCGGAGAGTTCAAGAAAAAAGAAGTGGGCCGCGTCATGGAGGTGGCGGGACTGGAGTATGTGAAAAAGCATATGCTCCGTCAGATCTCCAAGGGCTATAAGCAGCGCGTTGGTCTGGCGCAGGCACTGCTCGCCAATCCGGAGATCATCATTCTGGACGAGCCGTCTTCCGGTCTGGATCCCAAGCAGATCGTGGAGATGCGTGAACTGGTGCGCCGTCTGGGCGAGGAGCACACGATCATCTTCAGTACGCACATTTTGGCGGAAGTGAGCAGTCTGTGCGATCATGTAATGATCCTGTCCGGCGGTACTCTGGTGGCCGATGATACACCGGAGCATCTGCTGGCAAAATATAACGAACAGCAGCGCCTCAAACTGGTGCTGAAGGGAAACGCGACGGCGGCGGAATATCGCATCAAACGGATCGAAGAGATCGAGTCCTATCGCGTGGTAAAAGAGGATGAAGAATCCAGTACTTTGGAAGTAGTGGCAAAAAAAGGCTGCGACATCAGAGAAGTCCTGTCGAAAGCATGCGTGAGTGCCGGTTATACTTTACTGGAACTGGCAAGCAATCAGGTGACCCTGGAAGATGTGTATCTGGAACTGACAAGGGATCATCATACGCAGGCGGAAGAAGAGGAGGCCGAAGATGTGGGCAGTCTTTAAGAAGGAGTGGCTGGGCAACTTCCGCACCATGACCGGGTGGATCTTCCTGGCAGTGACCATCTTTTTCCTGGGATGGTATTTTAATTATTTTGGTTTGAACAGCGGTCTTCCGTATGTTTCCTATATCATCAGCGCAGTGCAGTTTATCTTTTTGTTTACGCTGCCGCTGCTGACCATGCGTAGTTTTTCGGAAGAACGCAGATACAAAACGGATCAGCTGTTATTCACCTCACCGGTGGATGTCTGGCAGGTGATCCTTGGAAAATACTTAGCGGCGGTCTGCGTCTTTTTACCGGTGATCCCGGTACTGTGCATTTATCCGCTGGTGCTTGGGATCTACGGAGAAGTGCCTTTTGCGGAAAATGCGCTGGCGGTGTGCGGCTTTGTGTTCTTCGGACTGGCGGCATTGGCCGTCGGGATCTTTATCTCATCGCTGACGGAGAACCAGATCATTGCGGCAGTACTGACCTTTTTCGTTCTGCTGCTCAGTGCGATGATACCGGGCATTTCGGCGATGATCAGTGAGCAGGGCAATCTGTTTACCAAACTGCTGCATATCCTGGAACTGACCGGCCCCTTTACCTACAGTCTGTATGGCGTGCTGCACTGGCCGTCCTACATTTACTACATTTCCGTGATCATGATCGCACTGTTTCTGACCGATGTGGTGCTGACCATGCGGCGGTTCCGTGTGCGTACCGCAGGGGTTTCCGGAACCTTCGGACATATTCTGCGTGCGGCGATCTTTTTTGCCGTCGTGTTTGTGATCAACGGACTGTGCGCGGCACTGCCGGCAGAAAAGCAGAGCATTGATATGACCTACAACAGCATCCGGTCGTTAACGGAAGAAGGCCATCGCATTGTTTCGGCGCTGGACCGGAGAGTGGATGTGTTTGTGCTGGTGGATCCGGAGCAGAAGGATGAGACGCTGGATTCGACTCTGCAGCGCATGCAGGAGGTCTCTTCCAATGTGTCGGTGCAATATATCGATCCGGAAGAGAATCCGTATTTTTACCTGTCCTATTCGGATACGGAGCCGGTGCCGAACAGTATGATCGTGGTATGCGGAAACAAGAGCCGTGTGATCAACTATTACGACTGCTATCAGGTGAGTTACGATTATTCCTACGATGTGGCAACCGGCAGCTATATCGCAACGGACTATAAGGTGTCCGGCTATGACGGGGAAGGCCGTATTGTATCGGCGATCCAGTATGTGATCAGTGACCATGTGCCCAAGATCTATTGCATTACCGGGCACAGCGAGCTGGAACTGGAAGATGAGTTGAAGGGCCGGATCGAGAACGCTATGTATGAAGTGGAATCGATCAACCTGATGATGCATGATGACATTCCGGAAGACGGCGATATCATTTTTATCTTAGGACCCTTTGCGGATTTTAACCTGGAAGATTCGGAAAAGGTAGAAAGATTTCTGGAGAAGGGAAAGAGTGCGGTCTTTGTGACGGCATTCACCGATGCCAGCGAGTTGACCAATTACTATGCACTGTTGGAAAAGTACGGCATTCAGGTGTATTCCGGCGTGGTGTATGAAGACGATGCGGCGTATTATAATACCGAGCCGACTTTCTTGCTGCCGGAGATCGTGGAGTGTGATCTGACTGAAAAGATCTATACCCCGGGGCGTACGCGTTTTGTGTATCTGCCCTTTGCCAAAGGTCTGCAGATCGTAGAGGCGGCGGATGCCACGGCAACGACCTTCCTGCGTTCTTCCCGTGCATCCCATACCATGGGAGGCGAAGAGGAGATCCAGGGACCGTTTTCCCTCGGTGTTTATGCGGAACGCTACGGTGCGGACAGCACCTCCCGCGTGGTGGTCTTTTCTTCGGACTACTTTATGTACAAGGATATTAACCTGGCCGTAAACGGAACCAACTACGATCTGTTTATGAAGGCCTTGGCCAAAGTCAGCCAGGTGGATGATATCACGGATATTCCGGTGAAGAGCTATTCGTACAATCCGGTGCTGGTCGGAAACGGCGCAAGAGGATTCTTCTCGGTCGTGTTGATCGGCGTACTTCCGGCAGCACTGTTGCTCAGCGGTATCGTGATCTGGTATCGCAGAAGGCACGGATAAGATAACCAAATTTATTTACTATATGGAGGAGAACTACTATGACAAAGATCAGAACAAGGTATGCACCCAGCCCGACGGGAAAGATGCATGTAGGCAACCTGCGAACCGCACTTTACGAGTTCCTTGTGGCAAAGCATGAGGGCGGCGATTTTATGCTCCGTATCGAAGATACCGACCAGGAGCGTTTTGTGGAAGGTGCCATCGATATCATCAATCGTACACTGGAAAAGACCGGTCTGACCCATGACGAAGGTCCGGATAAGGACGGCGGTTACGGCCCGTATGTACAGAGCGAGCGCGTAAAGACCGGCATCTATATGAAGTATGCCAAGGAGTTGATCGAAAAGGGCGAGGCCTATTACTGCTTCTGCGATAAGGAGAGACTGGCGACTTTAAAGACTTCTATGGGCGAAGACGGCAAGGAGATCATGATCTATGACAAGCACTGCCTGCATCTGTCCAAGGAAGAGATCGAAGCCAACCTGGCAGCAGGCAAGCCGTTCGTAATCCGTCAGAACATCCCGAATGAAGGCACCACAACCTTTACGGATGAATTGTACGGAGATATCACGGTAGAAAATTCCGAGCTGGACGATATGATCCTGATCAAGTCCGACGGCTATCCGACCTACAATTTTGCAAATGTGGTGGATGATCACACGATGAACATTACCCATGTGGTCCGTGGTAACGAGTACATCTCTTCTTCACCGAAGTATCAGAGACTGTACGATGCCTTTGGCTGGGAGAGCCCGGTATACATCCATCTGCCGCTGATCACCGATGAGAACCACAAGAAACTGTCCAAGCGCTCCGGACATTCTTCCTTTGAAGATCTGATCGAGCAGGGCTTTGTGAGTGAGGCGGTTGTCAACTTTATCGCACTGCTGGGCTGGAGCCCGGAAGATAACCGCGAGATCTTTTCTCTGGATGAGCTGATCAAAGAGTTTGATTATCACCGGATCAGCAAATCCCCGGCGGTATTTGATATCGTGAAGCTGCGCTGGATGAACGGCGAATACTTAAAGGCGATGGACTTTGACAAGTTCTATGAGATGGCAGAGCCGTACCTGAAAGAGGCGCTGAAGAAGGATTTGGATCTGAAAAAGATCGCAGCGATGGTCAAGACGCGTATCGAGGTATTCCCGGATATCGCAGGGCTGGTGGATTTCTTTAACGAGCTGCCGGAATACGATACCGAGATGTATGTGCACAAAAAGATGAAGACCACGAAGGAAAGTTCTCTGGCAGTACTGAAGGAACTGTTGCCGGTTCTGGAAGCACAGGAGGATTACAGCAACGATGCGCTGTATGCATTGCTGCAGAACTATGCGGCCGAGCACGAGTACAAGAACGGTTATGTTCTGTGGCCGGTTCGTACGGCGGTTTCCGGTAAGCAGATGACGCCGGCCGGTGCGACCGAGATCATGGAACTGCTGGGCAAGGATGAGAGCATCGCAAGAATCAAAAAGGGTATCGAACTGTTAGAAGCATAAGTTCATAAGAAACCGGAAACTGCCCATGGGTGGTTTCCGGTTTTTGTTTATCGGTTGGAGGAGAACGCTATGATCCGAAACAGAAAACTGGCAGGGCTACTGATGGCAGGTGCATTTCTGCCGCTTATCGGCTGCGGGACCGCAAAGGAAATGACCGTCGCGGCGCCGGCGGAAAACGGTGCTTCCGGGGAAGAATCCCTTATCGTCACGGAGACCGGAGGTACCGATCTGGTGCAACTGCAGGAATCCCTTGCGCCCGGACAGACGGGGCAGCTGCAGCTTCCGGAAAAGATGTCCCACAATATCTATATGGATCCGGATCTGCACGAAGGCAGCGGCAAGTACCGCGCGTTCCAGATTGACTTCGCCGGAATGGATACGCCGATGCATACCTATTGGGCATTGTGCAACTGGCAGATGGCCGGAGGTTTCGGAGCATACGGTGGATTGCAGCATACGGCGGACGGGGCCAGAGCGATCATGTCGTTTTGGGAAGGCGAGGTCAACGGGAGCATGCTGCGGGCTCACCGGATGTATCCGTACGGTACGGACCATCGTTTCGGCGGCGAAGGTGACGGGACCAACTATATTCCGGCGTACAATTGGCGCAGCGGCCAGTGGTATCGTATGCTGTTTTACAGCTGGGATGATCTGCAGACGGGGCATACCTTTGTCGGCCAGTGGGTGGAAGATGTGACCGCAGGACAGTGGACGCTGATCTCCTACTTTGATACCAATCTGGTGGGATCCTACATTACCGGCGGGCTTTCGCAGTTTCAGGAAAATTATGTACAGAACCGGGATTATCTGAAACGCAGCTTTTTCATTAAGAATGTATATGCCTTTGATCTGGAGAAGAATGACTGGCTGTCACTGAATACGACGAGGATCAGTTATGATCCGGTGGAATGGAAATACAATACGGCCGGAACCCACGAGTTTGGCGCAACGGCAGAGTATTTCTGGGGCGCAGCCGGAGAGTATGTGGCGGATCAGGCAGCCTACGATGCGGCGACCCTGCGCAGTGCCAAGGTGAGCATCACACAGCCGGACAAGCCGGAAATGCCGGAATCGGTGATCTATGACATTGCGGCAAACGCGCATGACGGCGGTACAAAAGTGCAGTGGAAGGTATGGGAGATGGGTGCGCCGGTGATCACAACGCAGATCGTTTTGTGGGATGCGGCAGGCAACCCGATCGGCGTGTGGGCGGCCAGCAGACCGGAACTGGAAAATGCATTGCTCGATGTTTCCTATGCAAATGTGGCAAAGATCACCGTAACGACACAGGATGTGTACGGGCTGGTGAAGAACTATGAAGCCGTAACGGTAAAATGACCGGATCCTAAACGGTTGCAGTTATTACAGAGCGCTATCTTCACGGGTAGCGCCTTTTGCATCGCGGGAATAAACTTGCGGACAGGGGCTTAGTATGGTATACTTGCAACCGATATTGCTGTTTTTACAGTGGATGAGGGAGAGATAGTATGCAACTGAAAACAAGACTTTTAATCGCACTTGCGGTGATGGGCCTGATCTTTACGGTTATGGGCGTAAAGGACTGGATGTGCATTGCCAAACCGGCGAAAGACATCACCAATCTGTGGGAATATGACTACACCGACCTTAAGGCGGGCGATCATGTGTGCTTCGATGTCACCCTGGTGTGGGATCAGATCGGCACGCAGGTCGAGCAGTCAAAGACCTTTGGTGTTACGACCTCGGAAAGAGAAACCGGGCGTTACTACCTGATACCGTTCTGTCAGTGGGAAGACGAGGATTATATTTATCCGATGCCGTTTTTGCTGGCAAAGTTTTCCAGTAGTTATAATACCTTATTTGACGAGCAGATCCGGAAGACGGATACATGGTGGGAATCGGATGATGATTTTTCAACGGTACCCAAAAGTTCCATGCATTTTGACGGACAGATTGTAAAGATACCGACGGATATCAAAAGGGATATCATTGAAAAGGTTTATCCCGGCGAAGATATGGAAGAGATGATGCTGCCGGTAATGTTCCAGCCGATCGCATCGCAGGGCGGAATCAAAGTAATGACGATCATCGGTATCATCTGCCTGATCATCTCGGCGATCCTCGGTGTCTCGATATTGCGGGAAAATAAGGCAACTCCGGCAGGAAATTACGGAATCCCCAAATCCGTAAGTTTCGGAAACGCTTTGGCCGGTGGACAGCCGCAGAATCCGATGGGAAATAACGGACCGATGTTTAATGAAGGTCAGCGGCCG
>CAMJAP010000028.1 GCA_946403625.1 uncultured Lachnospiraceae bacterium | reverse complement strand
TTCTGTCCACGGAACAGCATCTGCAGCTTTGTGTTCTTGAAACCATCACGCAACTTACGCAATCTCTCCCACGGATCTTCCTTCAGGAAACGCAGGGATGCATCGAATGTAGCACCACCCCAGCACTCTACAGCGTGATATCCGACCTTATCCATCTTATCTACGATCGGAAGCATCTTCTCGGTCGGCATACGCGTTGCGATCAGAGACTGATGTGCATCACGCAATACCGTTTCCATAATACCAACCGGTTTTTTCACCTGATCTGACATAATATTATTTCCTTTCTGTTAAAGTTAGAAATTTACAATGCTCTTGTTTCGGCGTTGATCAAAATACACCGAAGATAGCCATAAAGGTACCGGCTGCAACAGCAGTACCGATAACGCCTGCTACGTTCGGTCCCATTGCATGCATCAGCAGGAAGTTGGTCGGATCTTCTTCTGCACCAACCTTCTGGGATACACGGGCTGCCATAGGCACGGCAGACACACCTGCGGAACCGATCAGCGGATTTACCTTACCGCCGGTTGCAACACACATGATCTTACCGAAGAGAACACCGGCTGCGGTACCGAACATAAATGCCACAAGACCCAGAGCAACGATGAACAGGGTATCGGTGTTCAGGAATGCTTCTGCGGAAGTGGTAGCACCTACGGATGTACCGAGGATGATAACAACGATGTACATAAGTGCGTTGGATGCAGTCTCTGTCAACTGACGAACTACACCGGACTCACGGAACAGGTTACCAAGCATCAGCATACCAACCAACGGAGCTGTGGTAGGAAGTACCAAAGCAACCACGATGGTGATGATGATCGGGAACAGGATCTTCTCCAGCTTGGTAACCGGGCGAAGCTGTCCCATTTTGATCTGACGTTCTTTCTTGGTTGTCAACAGCTTCATGATAGGCGGCTGGATTACCGGTACCAAGGACATATAGGAATATGCTGCTACTGCGATAGGTCCCAGGTATTTGGTCTGCTGCAGTTTGCCTGCCAGGAAGATGGACGTCGGGCCGTCAGCACCACCGATAATGGAGATTGCTGCAGCTGCCTTGTCGTTGAAATCTGCCCAGCCCATAGCACCTGCAAACAGAGCGCCGAAGTATGCTGCAAAGATACCGAACTGTGCTGCAGCGCCAAGCAGGAAGCTCTTCGGGTTTGCGATCAGGGGACCGAAGTCGGTCATTGCGCCTACACCCATAAAGATCAGGGACGGCAGGATCGCCCACTCGTCTAATACATAAAAGTAATACAGTAATCCGCCCACTCCGTTCGGCGAATCTTCCGCCCGCATCATAATATCCGGATAGATGTTTACCAGCAGCATACCGAATGCGATAGGCACCAGCAACAGCGGCTCAAACTCATGCCGGATAGCAAGATACAGGAAAAAGAGCGCTACGCAGATCATGATGACATTCTTGTAAGTGAATTCGGGATTCATGAATGCCATCTGTCCGAGCAGATTGTTTAAAATTTCGCTCATGAGATGTACCTCCGATAGTTTCTATAAACCGTTCGTTTCTTAATTACTTAAGTGTTGCAAGTACCTGTCCAGCTTCGCAAGCGTCACCGACAGCTACATCGATGCTTGCAACGGTACCATCCTGCGGAGCAACCTGCGGGATCTCCATCTTCATTGCTTCAACGATCAGGATTGCGTCGCCCTTCTTTACAGCATCGCCAACCTTCTTCTCGATCTTGAATACCTTACCAGCAGCACCTGCTTCGATCTTTACAGAACCAGCGCCTGCGGAAGCCTTTGCTGCAGCCGGAGCTGCCTTCGGTGCAGCCTTCGGAGCTGCCTTTGCAGCCGGAGCTGCTGCTGCGCCGTTACCGCTGCCTTCTTCTACGGTTACTTCATATACATTGCCGTTTACGGTGATCGTATAATTCTTCATTTCAATAATCCTCCTAAAACAATATTAACTGTTGTTTATTTGATTCTTCTGATGCTGCGTACCACAAAACCTTCCGTAGAAGTTTCTGCGCTACTGCCCGCAGCTGCCTGTGCTGCTGCGATAGCCGCCGCGATCACCGCGATCAGCTCATTGTCATCGGTCTCATCTTCTGCTGCTTCTCTTTCGATAATGCCTTCGATCGCCTTATCTACGGATGCCTCTGCCGGAGCCTCTTCCTTCTTTGCAAATGCTTCCTGCAATGTCGGAATTGCCTTGAATGCGGAGATGATGAACATGATCACGATCAACATTACGAATACGGTACCCATACCGATTGCCGTATTGGTAGCTGCATTTTTCATTGCCTCTTCCAACGCAAGCTGCACATTTACTGTTACAGACTGCAGCTCATCGTAAGAGTTGTACGCAAACTCGATCGTTGCCGGGTGGCTCGTACCGGAAATGTGATAAACCGCGATCACACCGTCATCCGAACCTTGCTTGAAGTACATCGGCTGGGTTGTATCGATCTGCGGATCACCAATGTCCGAAATAGAAGCCTGATAGGATTTCCATCCGGCAAGTACTGCCAACATCTGCGAAACATCCGAACTACTCATCTGGCGAAGGTAGTGTTCAAATTCATCAACGGTGTTGAAACCATATGCGATGCCGGGCTGAACCGGACTCATCACCATATCGATCACAACTTCCGGTGCCAATCCGATTGACTCGGAGTTTTTTTGAACTCTTACTTCTTCACCACAGGCAGACAGGGCAAAAATGCAGACAAGCATGAGCAGTAAACTATAAATCTTCTTTTTCATGAATTGTCATCCTTTCTTATCAGAATCTGTTTCTGAAACTGTCCTGCCTTATGCGAAAAGCATTTCAAACGCATAGATCAAATGCTTTCTGGTATCCTGCGGCTCGATGATCTCATCTACATAACCGCGTCTTGCTGCGGATGCTGCGCTATTCTGAAGTGCTGCATATTCCTTTGCAGCCGCATCGATCTCTTCTGCGCTCTTTCCGTCGTACATAACCTTTGCAGCAAACTTCGCATCCATGGTTCCGATCTCTGCATCCGGCCAAGCGAATACCAGATCTGCACCGATGCCCTTGGAGTTCATTGCAACATAAGCACTACCGAAAGCCTTACCTACGATCAGGTTCACTCTTGCTACATCGCAGTTTGCAAACGCTTCGGTCAGAGTAGCCGCTGCCTTTGCGATATGCTTCTCGGAGCACATTGTAGCCTGGAAGCCCTTTACGTTGGTTACGGTCAGGATAGGAATGCCGAAGCTGTCGCAGAAATAAACAAAATCTGCAGCCTTTTCAGCGCCCTCATGGCTCATCAGACCGTCAAATTTCTCAGCCACCTTGCCGTCTTCGCCAATCACTTCGTTACGGTTTGCCACACAGCCAACCGTTACGCCGTCCAGGCGAATAAAGCCGGTTACCATATCTTTTGCATATGCAGCGCCCAACTCAAAGAAGTCGTTGTCATCTGCTATATTGGAAAGTAAGATGGAAGTATCGCCTGCTGCACCGGTGATATCCGGTACGATGCGATTAAGATCATCCTGTGAATCCGTGATCGCCACATCATCATTGTTCTGCGGAAGCATGGATACCAGTGCACGAATCTGTGCCAGAACGGTATCAGCATCACCGACAAAATCTACATTGCCGCACTTCTCTGCCTGGAACTTTGCGGAGGAAGTATCACACTTCGCCGTATAGTTACCTTCCAGAGTGTCCGGTGCGTTTACGAACAGCTTTGCATTCTTTTCTTCCATAAATACAAAGTCTGTCATAGCAGGAACCAGAGCAAGACCGCCGCCACAGTTACCGAATACTGCCGTGATCTGCGGAACTACGCCCTTAGCCATAGCTGTCTTGAAATAAATCTCGCCCAATGCATTCAGCGCATCTGTCGCCTCCTGCAGACGTACACCTGTCGAATCGATCAGACCGATCACCGGTGTACCTGTTTTCATTGCCAGATCGTAGATGTTGCAGATCTTTTTAGCATGCATCTCCCCAATGCTGCCGCCAAGAACCGAAGCATCCTGGCTGTAAACATATACACGATTACCATCGATCGTACCGTAGCCGGTGATCACGCCATCAGACGGCGTAGCTGCCGGATCCAGGTTAAAATCGGTGGCACGCGCAGTTACAGCGGAGCCGATCTCAACGAAACTTTTTTCATCGAGCAAAGAATTGATACGATTGCTCGCTGAGCTTGTTGAACTACCCATTCCTGTTACCTCCATTTTACTTTTAATGAAAAATATTGCTTAAGCACGCAAGAAACCGTGCTTTTATGCACCGTTTGGTATTATATCATAAGACATAGAAAAAGCCTAGGATTATTTTTACACATCCACTCTGACTTTTTCCAATTCCATATCTTCTGCCGCTTCCGCTTCGGCCTGATTTTTAAAATCTTCCACCATCTCGGGACTTACCGTCGGCAGTTCTCCGATCGACTTGACACCGAAGCTGCGCAGGAACTGTTCCGTGGTTCCGAAAAGTAACGGTTTGCCCGGCGCATCCAGTCTGCCCACTTCTTCGATCAGATCATATTCGATCAGTTTGTTTAACGCATGATCGCAGCTCACACCACGGATCTTTTCGATCTCGCCTCTGGTCACCGGCTGTTTGTAAGCCACGATGGAAAGCGTCTCGATCACGGTATCCGACAGACTGTAATGCTTGGGATGCTTGGCCAGTTTCATCAGATACTCGTAATACTCGCCTTTGGTTCCCAGCTGTACGGAATCTTCCAGTTCCGTGATCGTGATCCCCCGGTCTTCGGCATCGTATTTCTGTTTTAAATTCGCGATTGATTCCCGAACCTCAGCCTGCTTCATATTGAGAATATCCGCCAGCTGTTCGATCGGTACGGAATGCCCGGTTGCAAAGAGCACCGCTTCGATGGCCGCTTCCGGACAATCCGGTTTGGGCAATGCCGCTTCCGCATCCTCGCCGTTCTCCGCCTGCCCGTCCGCATTCTTCGCCTTACGCTTACGCTGCTTTTTCGGCTTTTCTTCCTGCGCCGGCGTTTCTGCCGACGTTCCCTCTTCCGTGACCGGCACTTCTTCGATAATCGCTGCCTCTGCCGGTGCCGTTTCCGCTTCCGTGGTTGCAGGTTCCTGCGAATCAACCTTTGCATCCTTTTCAACAGAATCTTCTTCCACCCTGTTTTCTTCCGATGCTTTGCCTTCTTCGGCAACTGCGGTTTCCGCGCTCTCCTCTCCGGCAACTATAGTTTCCGCACTTTGTTCTTCAACAGCCACGGTCTCTGTATTTTCCTCTTCAACGGCCGCAGTTTCCGCAACCGCCGTTTCCGTCTGTTCTGAAAATTCTTCCGCAACTATATTTTCTTTATCCAAAATCTCGTTGTTTTCTTCCATAACGCATCCTATGTGTTCGTATTTTTCCAACCGCAAAGCCGCCTGCTTTACATGATCGCAAAGTCTTCTCCCAGCGAGATCGAATCCGCATCTTCCGCCCGTTCGATCAGGATATCTCCGAAGATCTCTTCCTGCCGGATGATGATCTGGCCCATCTTCATCAGTTCCAATACTACCAGGAAACTGACGATGATATCGATCTTGCGTGTCTGCTTTTCGATCAGTTCCCGGAAAGAGCAGACTTCGTGTGCATTTAAGTATTCCAGGATCTCCAGCTGTTTGTTCTCTACAGAGATCTCGTCCTTTGTGATATTGCCGAACTTGCTTCGGATCGGGTCTACGCGGTCCTCCACACGGCGCATGATATCCTTGTAGATATCGTTCAGTTTCTTCAGGTTCAGATCCCGTACCAGATCCTCATAATTGACCGGCTCACGATAATTCAGAACCGCTTCCGGCATGGTAGGTTCCTTATATACGGAACGGCCGGCATCCACAAAACGGTCTTTCAATTCAAAGGCCATATACTTATACATTTTGTGTTCCAGCAGTTTCTGCACCAGTTCGGCACGAGGATCTTCTTCCTCGCCCTCTTCATTGACCTCCCGGGGCAACAGCATACGACATTTGATATCCAGCAGCGTCGCCGCCATCAGAAGAAACTCGCTCATGACATTCATATCTTCCCGTTCCATCTGACGGATATAATCCAGATACTGGGCCGTAATGTCCACGATCGGAATATCATAGATATCCACTTTGTTCTTTTCGATCAGATGCAGTAACAGGTCCAACGGTCCTTCGAATGCTTCCAATTTTACTGAGATAGCCATCTTCTTACCCTTTCTTTATTTCCACATACAGCATTTCTGCCGGATTGAAAACACGGATCGGGAACGTATGCGTTCCGATGCCGCGGCTGACGACCTGGTCTTTTTTGTTCAAGTGATACAAGCCTCCGGTATAATCCGGAAACAGCCACAGTTTCGGGCTGATCACACCGCCGACTTTGGGCAGACGCATAATGCCGCCGTGATAGTGTCCGCAAAAAGTCAGATCCGGTCCCCACTGCGCATAGGTCGGCATATACTCCGGATCATGTGCCAACAGGATATGATATCTTCCGTCCGATGCACTTCCGAAAGAAGTCTGTAACAGTCTGGGAGACAAATCTCTGCGATTGGTCATCTTGTAATACTGTTCCGGCAGTGTCAGACCATGTACGCAGATGCCGTACTCTTTCAGGAATGTACTGCTGTTATCCAAAATATGCGCACCGGCATTTTTGATCTTTTTCAGCATATCCCGATAGGTAAAACGAAACTTCCAGGGTGACCACTGCACGCGGCTTTCATGATTTCCCAGGGCATAATACACCTTTGTAAAGGCCGACAGATCCCGGACCAGATTGCAGGCTACATCAATAGAGTCGTTGATAATCTGCTCGCCGCGATCCTTTGCGGTCATAATGTCGCCTCCCAGCAAAACAAAATCCGGTTTCCGTTTGCGTATTTCCTCCACCAGTTTCTGATTGCCTTTGCCGAATTCCCGCCCATGGAGATCCGTGATCACCACAAAGCGCGCATCTTTTTTGATCTTTTTGGAACGAAAGAAATAGCGGTGCACCTGAAAACGCTTGGTATCACTGAGGATCACGCCTCCGAAGAAAGTTACCGCCCACGAAAACAATATCATTAACAAACGCATAGAGTTTTGAACCTTTCCGCTCTGCAATTACCATATCTTGGCACAACTATTGTAGGATAACACAAGATATCCTTATCTTCAAGATGACATAACATCTAAATAATCCATAAATTCTTTAATTTTCTCCTTAAAACCCACAAAAAAAGAATGCCGTTTTGCGACATTCTTTTATAAATCCTTTTGAAACTAATCAGATTAGTTATATTTGCGCTTTCTAGCTGCTTCGGATTTCTTTTTCCGCTTTACACTCGGTTTCTCGTAGTGCTCGCGTTTGCGGATCTCCTGCTGGATTCCTGCCTTTGCACAGCTTCTCTTAAAACGACGCAGTGCTGCATCCAGATCCTCATTCGGCTTTACTTCGATCTTCGACACCAGACTCAACCTCCCCTCAGCCGTAAGATTCGTTTTTTCACAAGCAATTGATATTATATACGCTATGGTCGCATCCGTCAAGCGCTTTTTCTTAGCAGCGTCCGATCACCGTTTTTCCTTCATGATCATCTTCATCATCTCTTTTTCCACCACTTCGTTGTGATATACCCGTCTTTCGCATACCGATATGATCTTTGCCAGATCACGATCGCTTAGGGATCCGTATTTCTCGCGCCACAGCACCTCAAACAGCATGATCACATTCAGTCCGATCACTCCGTCCATCGTGTGTTTCAAAAAACTGTAATCCTCATAACATTCCATATAGGTGCGGAGCAAATGGGAATTGTAATAAGCCCCGTACATCTTCACACGCCCCGGATCTTTTGCAATATGTTTTTGAAACAGCCGCTGCCATTCCTTTTCGCCGTCTTCATAACTCAGCTTGTCAAAATGCTTATAATACATCCGACACAGTTTGTATAATAACGGCAACACATACTGCATTCCGTCCTGATAAAAATCCGTACTCATCAATTGGTTGATCAGCGCGATCGGAAGCGGAAAACAATCCGGCAGCCACTCCGTTTCTTCCGAAAGTTCAAAACCGGTTCGCAAAGCTTCCGGTTCCGCGATCCCTTCCCGCATCATTTTGTCCTGAACGGTCGCAGCATATGCAACGATGTTTTTCAATGCCTCATTCAGCACTTCACCGTCGCCTTCCGCCGATGCCTCCGTCATCACCGATGTCAGCTGACGACGGCTTTCCTCCAACGCCTCCAGATACAGAGCGTCATCGTTATCGCCGGTCTGTTCCTGCTCTTCTTCGGATTCCTCCTCTACAAAGAACTGATCTTCCTGATGCTTTAAAAACAATTCCGCCACATGAACACATGAAAGATCCAGCTGCAGTTCCGTATAGGGTCCCGGGCAAAAACGAATGCGCGGATAGGTCCTGCAGATCTCCGCCAGATAATCTTCGCCCTTCTTGATCTGCATCCCGCATTTTCCGTCCAAACGCAAAAAAGGACATCGGAAACAGTATGGCGAAAACGACGGCTGCACCTTTCCGTGCATCGCCGCTCTCAGCCGCATTCCCCACAGCCCTTTCTCGTTGCGAAATCTGCGTATCGCTTTGTCATCCAGGGGAATCCGCCAGCCTTTACAGCAACTCTGCGGACACTCCCCCATCAGACATTGAAATTCATCATAATACGAAATCTTTTTGACCAGCATCAGCCAAGCTGCCCGTTCAGTGCAGCCTCTGCTTCTTTCAGTGCATCTGCAATACCGGCCGGATTCTTACCGCCTGCCTGTGCCATCTGCGGCTTTCCACCGCCGCCGCCGCCAACCAGACCGGCGATCGCTTTGATCAGGTTTCCTGCATGTGCACCCTTCTTGATGGCTGCATCCTGCGCCATAGCGATCAGGTTTACCTTACCGTCTGCATTGGATGCCAGTACGATCACACCGTCAGCCACTTTATCCTTGAGCTGATCGCCCAGATCACGCAGGCCGTTCATATCCACGCCTTCCACCGCCTTCGCCAGGAACTTCACGCCCTTAACTTCTTTGATATCATTATCTACGCTGCCCAGAGCCGAGCCTGCTGCTTTGCTCTTTAAGGATGCGATCTCGGAATTCAGGCTCTTCACCTCTGCCTGCAGATGCGCGATCTTGTCCGGCACTTCATTCAGCTGGCCCTTTACGAGTGCTGCCGCCTGCTTCAGCTGTGCTTCTACTTCACGATAATAATCAAATACTGCCTGTCCGGTGATTGCTTCAATACGACGTACACCGGCTGCAATACCGGATTCGGATACGATCTTGAATGCAGAGATCGTACCGGTGGATGCTACATGCGTACCACCGCAAAGTTCTACGGAATAGCCGCCCATATCTACCACGCGTACTTCCGAACCGTACTTCTCGCCAAACAGTGCCATTGCACCGGTCTTTCTTGCATCTTCAATGCTCATCAGTTTGGTCACTACCGGCAGGTTCTCGGAGATCTTCTCATTTACGATGCGCTCTACCTGTGCCAGTTCTTCCGGTGTCATCGCCTGGAAATGGCTGAAGTCAAAACGGGTACGCTCCGGATCCTGATAGGAACCCTTCTGCTCTACATGGCTGCCCAGCACATCACGCAGCGCCTTCTGCAGCAAGTGAGTTGCACTGTGGTTCTGGCAGGTACGGGTACGGTTCTTTGCGTCCACCTTCATCGTCACGGTCTCACCGTCGCGGATCATACCTTTGGTCACAACACCGATGTGTGCGATCTTGGAACCTGCTACATGCTGTGTTTCCTCTACCACAAAGGTTGCACCTGCGGTCTCGATCACACCCTTATCGCCGATCTGACCACCCATAGTGCCGTAGAACGGAGTCTCATCGGTAATGATCGCACCGCGCATACCATCGGTCAGTACTTCTGCAATGGTATCTTCCAGACTCTCGTCATTATCTTTTTCTTCATCGGTAAATACCTGAGCCATAGCAATGATCTTTGCTTCGCTCTCTAAGCGGTCATAGCCGATGAACTTAGAATTCTTGGTTGCGTCCATCTGCTCATAAACCGTCTTTTCATTGCCGAGCAGACGCACCTGCTTTCTTGCACCGCGTGCTCTTTCCTTCTGCTCTTTCATGGCAGCATCAAAGCCGGCCTGATCTACGGTATAGCCCTTCTCCTCCAGGATTTCCGTGGTCAGATCCAGCGGGAATCCGTAGGTATCATACAATTTGAATGCATCTGCGCCCTTCAGTTCCTTTGCGCCCTCTGCCTGCATTGCTGCTTCCATATCATTCAGCACTGCAATACCCTGGTCAATGGTACGTGCGAACTGATTCTCTTCCTGACGAAGGTTGTTCAGGATAAAGTCTTTCTTCTCTTCCAGTTCCGGATAACCGTCCTTGCTGCCTTCGATCACGGTCTCCGCCAGCTTTGCAAGGAATACGCCTTCGATACCAAGCAATCTGCCGTGACGAGCCGCACGACGGATGATTCGACGAAGCACATAGCCGCGTCCCACATTGGAACAGGTAATCCCGTCGGAGATCATAAAGGTCGCGGAACGGATATGATCGGTGATCAGACGGATGGATACATCCTTCTTCTCGTCGGTCTGATAGGTAACACCAGCCATCTCGCAAACCTTATCACGAATGGCTTTCATAGTATCCACGTCAAATACGGAATCAACGTCCTGTACAACTACTGCCAGACGCTCCAGACCCATACCGGTATCGATATTCTTCTGGATCAGATCGGTATAATTGCCCTTACCGTCATTGTTATACTGGGAGAATACGTTGTTCCATACTTCCATGAAACGGTCGCACTCGCAGCCCACCTTACAATCCGGCTTACCGCAGCCGTACTTGATACCACGGTCATAATAAATCTCAGAGCACGGTCCGCAAGGTCCCTCGCCATGCTCCCAGAAGTTATCGCACTTGCCGTTCTCATCACGATAAAACTTCGTGATCTTCTCAGCCGGTACGCCGATCTCATCGGTCCAGATCTTTGCTGCTTCGTCATCTTCAAAATAGATGGACGGATACAGACGCTCCGGATCCAGGCCTACCACTTCGGTCAGAAACTCCCAGCTCCACTTCAAAGACTCATGCTTAAAATAATCACCAAAGGAGAAATTACCAAGCATTTCAAAAAAGGTCAGATGTCTTGCAGTCTTTCCGACATTCTCGATATCACCGGTACGCACGCACTTCTGGCATGTGGTCACCCGGCGTCTGGGCGGTACTTCCTGCCCGGTAAAATAAGGCTTCAGCGGTGCCATACCCGAGTTGATGATCAACAGGGAATTATCATTGTGCGGCACCAGCGAAAAGCTGTTCATCGACAGATGGTCTTTGCTCTCAAAGAACTCCAGGAACATCTTTCGTAATTGATTGACTCCGTACTTCTCCATAACAAGCTTCCTCTCTTCTTTATGTTCAGGTCTCATTTTGAACATTATAAGTTCATGCGTTCCCTATATTACCACAAAACCGATAAAATAGGAAACACTTTTTTCGCTCTCTTTTTTGTCTACTCTTAACAAAAAAACCGCATCTCTACGATACGGTTCTTTCAGCTGGAAAAGAGACTTGAACTCTCGACCCCTTCATTACGAGTGAAGTGCTCTACCGACTGAGCTATTCCAGCAGCAAAAATTATTATACGAAACTCTCCGATAAATTGCAAGCACTTTTTTATGTTGACAACGAGTGTCAAAGCGGTTCCCTCAATCCTCCCAAAAATCTCTGCAGGCTCTTTGCAATATGATTGTGATCACCATAAATATCTGAAATCGATAATAAGCGTTAAAGGTATGTATATTAAAATCCCCCAGAGACTCTTGTATGACCGAAACCGAAACCAGCCCAACCAGAAATACAATGAGTCCGATTCCCAAAATCACAAAAAGTCCTATTCTTTTACCAAGTGCATCGGTTTTAAACACTTTTCGAAATAATGTCACATAGTTGATCACTACGCAGATTACCATATACCCTCTTTCGCTCCGACAAGTCATATTTTTGTGTGAACGGCATTTCTTTTCGCGTGAACAGAATTCATCTCAGGAAGGTTTCCTTAGACAGCAGACACGGGGACGGTTCTTTTGTCTGAGCTCGGCAAAATCTTCTTTACAGAAAATATGCGGGGATTGCGGTTTTCAGAATGAAATACAGCAGCATAAATACGCTGTAGGCCGCAGGCAGGTAAAGCGCATACTTGGATATCTTGGGAATGCGCTGTAAGATCGCTTCGTAGCCGAGGGTCACCCACAGATACAGTGGGATCACGCAAGGCAAGACATAACGGCCCTGTACCTGATAATCGGATGTATAGCAATACCAGAGCCACAGGGAAAATGTGATCAGGCAGCCGATCAGCAAAAGCATATGGCGGATCACCGTATCTCTTGTGATCTCTTTCCGCTTTATCCAAATCCGCAGGAGCAGTCCGAGAAACGCAACCACAAAAAACAACTCGTACAGATAATAGTATTTGATGCCAGCATAGACTGAACGGGATCCGTAAGCCGCTACAAAGCCCCGGAACAGTTCCCACAGGGTATCATTTTCACGAAGCATGCCGACAATCCCGATCCCTCTGGCCTGTGCCGTCGGTGCACGATAGGCTCCGATAGCAGTCTGCAGCTCGCGAAGTGTATTCATTCCGGTGACATCCCCATGAAGTAATATCGCATTACGGACAAACCACCAGCCCGCCAATACGCCCCATATCAGCAGGATCAGCCCGCCATAGGAAAACATCTTCTTTGTCTCCAACCTGCTCTTGTCCTTCTCTTTTTTGACAAAGCACAGAATAAACCAGGGTACACTGATCACCAAAAAACCGTAGGCATTGTAATACGATAATGTACACAAAACCGTACCCACGGAAAAAATAATGCAATTACGCCGATCCACACCGTCCTGTTTCATGCACACCAAAGCATAAAGCATGATCGCGATGGAGAGCATACACATCGATTCCACATTGACATAGGTATGCAAAAATAACTGCTGCGGAAGATACATGATTCCACAACAAAACGCCCATAGTGTTCCTCGCTCTGTAAATAACCTTCTTCCCAGAAGCCATACAAAAAATGCCATCAACAGCCCAAAGCAAAGATTTACCGATCTGGCAGCCAGAAGCATCCCGCCCTCACCGGCGCCAAATACCGAAACCAGCCGCATGACCAGTCCCATCAGAATATAAGATAATCCGGGAAACAGAGCATACGATCCCCCATAATACGGAATCTGTACCTCCGGCTCCAAACCGTTTGGCAGTCGCAGATATTTACAGATATACGATGGTATCAGATAACGGGAATGTTCATCGGGCGGATTGGTGTATAAAGGCGGCGTATCCTCCAGAGGCTGCAGCATGGCGATCCACCCGGCAACCACAAGAAAAACAAGCATATAGAACGCCAAACTTACGATATCCCATTTTGTGATTTTGTCTTCGTAGAGTTTTTTCATACATCGCCTATCATACCATATTCAAACCAAAAAATCGAGTAGCGAATAAGCGCTTTGCTTTTCTGCAAAAGAACAAAAAACAGGCAGCTGCATCTCTGCACACTGCCTGTCATCCTTATTCTGTTCTCGTTGATTTACAGATCGTTCATCAACTTCATCTTGTGGGTATTGAATTCGTCCTCGGTGATGATACCGCCATCCTTGAGTTTCAGCAGCATACCAACCTTCTCCTGGAACTCATCCATGCTGGAGTACGGTGCGAAGATCTCATCGATCAGCGCCTGCTTCTTCTCTTCGAATTCTTCTACGGTGATCAGCTGGCTGTCTCTTGCGACCATATATAATCTGGTGCGCAGTACATAATCCTGCATCTCTTCCACATCTTTGAGGATCGCCACACGATGTGCACGATACTCATTATCGTTTGCCCAGCCCTTCTGGTGCATACGGATCAGACGATCGATCTTCTCCTTGAAAGATGCTTCATTGGAATATTTCATTCCCATCACATCATTCATTAGGTGCTTTCTCTGCTCGTCAAACTCCGCATTGGTAGCGGTACCTGCGATCGCCATTGCCGGCCATCTGGAAAGTTTCATATCCAAAACTTCCATAGAGTCGGTAAGGTGCGGCGTAAGCATTTTCTTCAGCTCTGCCTTATCGCTTTCGAACTCTTCCGTCGGGATCAGTTCTGCTTCTACCAGGATCGGCAGTTTCTGCAGTTTCAATGTAAACAACTCATTGGAATCTGCCGGATTGTAAGCAACACTGTCGAGCAATACTGACTTCTTCTGATCGTATTCTGCTGGAGTGATCAGCTCGCTCATCAGGATCACCGGAAGCTTGGACGTATTGTCGCGGAATGTGTTCAGATCGTTTACTCTCGGATCAAAGCAGGCATCTACGATCTCGTTCTTGTTTCTGTCAAATTCCGTATCGTTCAGTACACCGGATTTCTTCAGTACAAAGATCTTCTGAATCTTTTCGTAGAAGGAACTCATACCCTTGTCATCGCAGATGAGTTTCAGTTTCTTCTCTTTGTACTCTTCATCGGTACACATACCGGATTCGTGCATGATATCCAGTTTCTTCAATTTCTGCTCGTAAGACTCGGAAGGCTTCTTCGGAGCCGGAGCTGCAGGAACAGCAGGTGCTGCCGGAGCTGCGGGTGTTGCTGCAGTTGCCGGAGTCGGTACAGCCGGTGTGGGCGGTACTGCCGGAGCCGGAGCTGCTGCTTTCGGCACTGCTGCGGGAGCGACCGGAGCTACAGGTGCTGCTTTGGGAGCCGCTGCGGGTGCCGCAGGTGCTGCCGGAGCTGCTGCAGGTACTTCGGGAACCGGAACCGGTCCGGCTGCCTTCGGTATGGACGGCTTCGGAGTTGCCGGGATGCTGGTCGCCTTCGGCGGTTCCGCATTACCGGTCATTCCGCCGGCTGCCTTTACCATTGCAGTCAGTTCATTGCATGCCGTATCCAGATCTTTCAATCCGGGAAGGATCGTTCTGGTATTCTTTGCGCCGTACAGTGTCTGCATTTTGGTAAAGATGATCAGTGCATCCGCGCCCTGGAATTCACCCTTCTGCACATCACGAACTTCCTTTGCATGATAGTCAAATGCGGAAACATATTCGTTCTTACCGTCATCGTTACAGATATAACCTTTACCGGAAACAATACCACCTTCCCGGCTTTCATCAAGCTGAAGAAAAAGTTTATCCTGATTCTTTTGTTTCAGAAATGATTTTAAACTGTTTCCCCAGTTGCAATCATAATTCTTCATCGGATGTTCCTCCCCTTAAATTTTACAGATCATTCATCAATTTTGTCTTATACTGATTGAATTCTTCCTCGGTAATAATACCACCGTCTTTTAATTTAAGCAACATTCCGACTTTTTCCTGGAATTCATCCATATCTGCGTACGGTGCAAATACCTCACCGATCAGGGCCTGCTTCTTCTCTTCGAAGTCGTTCGCCGTGATCAGACCGCAATCTCTTGCTACCATATACAGTCTGGTACGAAGTACATAATCCGGCATTGCAGCTACTTCGTTTGCGATCACAACCTTCTTATCGTGGTAGCCCATTTCGTTCAGCCAGGTCTTCTGATACATCAGCATTACACGGTCTACCTTGTTCTTGAAGCTGTATTCGTCCGCAGCCGGCATAGCCATTACTTCAGAGATCATACGCTGCTTTCTTTCCTCAAACTCTGCATCGGTAGCGGTTCCTGCTACTACCATTGCCGGCCATCTGGAAAGCTTCATATCCAGAACTTCCAGGCTGTCTGCAGCATTCGGATCCAACATCGATTTGAGCTGTGCCTTATCGCTTTCAAACTCTGCACGAGGGATCACATCCGCATCTACCAGGATCGGCAGTTTCTGCAGTTTCAATGTGAAGGTATCGTTATCATCCATCGGGTTATAAGCTACGCTGCGGATGAGTCTGTCTTTCTTCTGGTCAAAGGTGATCGGGTCGATCAGTTCGCTCATTACCATGATCGGCAGTTTCGCCGTATTATCACGGAATACGTTCAGATCCTTAACGGTCTCGTCAAAGCACTCATCGATGATCTCTTCCTTCTTGATCTCGAACTCGCCTTCGGAAAGCATTCCCGCTTTCTTCATAGCAAAGATCTTCTGGATCTTCTCATAGAAGCCGTTCATACCCTTCTCATCGCAGATCAGTTTCAGTTTCTTCTCTTTGTACTCTTCATCCGTACACATACCGGACTCGTGCATAATATCCAGCTTCTTCATCTTCTGCTCGAAGCCTTCTTTCTTCTTGCCCGGAGCGCCCGGAACGGCCGGAGCTGCTGCAGTTGCTGCTGCTACAGCGGTCTGGGACGGTGTATACGCCGGAACAACCGGTGTCGGAGTCGGTGCTGCTGCAGGCTTCGGTGCTGCCGGTGCAGGAGCTGCCGCAGGAGTCGGAGCCGGTGCTGCTGCAGGCTTCGGTGCTGCCGGTGCAGGAGCCGGTGCTGCAGGTGCTGCTGCAGGCTTCGGAGATGCTGCCGGCTTCGGTGCCGGTTTTGCTGCCGCTGCCGGTGCTGCCGGAGTAGCCGGTTTTGCACTTGCTGCCGGTTTGGAAGGCTCGCCCTGCTGCATACCGCCGGCTGCCTTAACCAATGCGATCACTTCTTCCATTGCCTTATTCATATCCTTCAGGCCCGGAAGGATGGTCTGTGTATTCTTAACACCATACAGTGTCTGCAACGGCATTACGATCACCAGTGCGTCCGCACCCTGAAATTCACCTTTTTTGATGTCACGGATCTCTTTCGCTTCATACTCGAAAGTGGAAATATATTCGTTCTTCCCTTCTTCATTGCAGATGTAACCGCGTCCGGAGATCTTTACACTGTCCGGTCTGGTATCATCGGTACGCAATGATAATTTTTCCTGCTTCACAGACAAGAATGATTTCAAGCTGCTACCCCAATTGCACTGATACTCTTTTACTGCCATTTCTTATCCCTCCTGTAAAATATAGGTTCTGCCTTTTTCTGCAGAATGCTTTTTACAAATCACATAGTGCGGGCTTTTCGCCTTTTATGTTATTTTACTATAACAATAAAAAATGCCCGTTTCAAGAGCCTTTCGGGCCCCTCGCGAGCATTTCGCCATTTCAACTCATATTGTGCAAAGAATATCCTGAATTAATTCACTTTTTGATCCGACTAGATCAATATCGTTTTATTCAAAAGATCTCTTTTCTCACGAATGCTTCCTTCAAGTCTCTGCCTCGTGGTTTCCATAATGCCTAATTTTGTTATGTCTACGACCTTTATGGGCGGAAAAAGCCCCTTGCAGAGGTTACGCATCTCCGAAAGCAATATTGTTTCACTTTCTTTGCTTTCCATACTGACAAAATCGATCAATATCGTGCCACTGATATTACGTGCTAAGATCTGGTCCCGGATTTCCCTTGCCGCTTCCAGATTCAGCTTCAAAAACACTTCTTCCCTGCTCTTTCCGTTCGCCGTTTGGATCCTGGCCGAATTGACATCGATCACGCACATCGCTTCCGCTTCGGTGATCACGATCTCTGCTCCGGAATCCAGCCAGACACGTTCCGACAAGATCCGTTTCAATTTATTCTGCATACCGTACAACGCGGACATGGAAATGGACGTATCCTCATAAAACCGTATACTTGAAGCATCTGCTCCAAGCTTCGCAGCGACCTCCAAAGCCTCCCGGTACAGTTCTTCCGAAGCCGTGATCCAGATTCCGCCATCGCGCACCGTTTTTCTGACGCTCTCGAAGAGTACGGAATCCGCCGTATAGAGTCTGGTGCAGCGTTGCTCTTCCTCTGCCTTTTTCCGCACTCCGGCAAGACTTTCGTCCAATGCCTGCAGTTCTTTTACGATCTCTTCCGGTTCCGTCTCTCCCGCATTCGTTCGAAACAGAATCCGGTAATCTCCGCCTTTTGCGATCGACTGCACTGCTTCGGTGCCGGCCAGTTCCTGCAAACGCTGCTTCTGCTGCGCATCCAGCTTTTTGGAATAGGTAAATCCCATGCCTTCGCAGCTCACCACCGTATAGCTGCCCTTCATCGACAGTTTCAGCGTCGCCTTCGCCAGTTTTTCCCGAAACGGAAGTGTTTCCACCCGAATCGGCAGCATACTCCCGATCTTATGGATCCCCGGCAGAAAAAAACGCCCGCCCTCGGTATCCGCAAAGGACGCACCGATGGAGCGGGCATTCTGTACGATCCTGCCCAGCCAGATATCTCCGACATGCACTGCATTCTGTTGTTCCGTAAGAACCCCGGTGATACGTCCCTGCTCGATATAGTAGATCACCGTCCACATCCGGCCTTCTTCATCCGGCACCGAATAGACCAGCGTACGCATCGCCTCGGTATTCATTTCCGATAGTTGCTGTGTCCGAACCGCAGCCTTTTGCAAATTCACGCTTCCGCCCCCATATCCAGTAACGGAACGAATGCGCCGTCCTTTTCTCCGTAGATCTCTTTGCGGATAATGCGTACCGCACAAAGTTCTTCCTCCGGGACACGCTCGGCAAGCAGTGAAAATACATCTGCCGGTCGTACGTTTAACGCACTGCCGCTCAACAGACGCATCCGTAGCACCGGTTCCCGTTCCTCCGCGGTAAGGGAAAGGATACCCGGCCGGATATCTTTTGCTTTCTTTTCTTTCTTGCTGCCCTTTTTCCGGTGATCCGCAGAACTGGTTGCGTCCTCCTGCGGTTTTCCGAGCAACAAAACCTCTTCCTTCATCAGGTTGACTGCTGCAGTCATCAAAACGTCCTGCAGTTTCTCCGGATGCGCGCCGTCCACATGGATCTCATAATCCGCCGCTGCCACACTTGCCATGGCATTGGGTGCTTTCTCCGGAAGTCGTGCCGCTCCGCAGATACGGATCCCTTCCTGCATCACCGCATTCAACGCATCGCTCAATTCCTCCGGCGAAACTTCCTCCGTCAGCTCCAGATCCATATAGTCGCCGTCCGTCTCCATGGCCACACCCAGCGGATAGGCAAAGGACATGATCTGATGCGGATGAAAGCCTTCGGTATATTTTGCCGGGATCCCGGACCGCATCACCGCTTTCTGAAAATAGCGCAACATATCCAGATGCCCCAGATAGCGCACCGGACCTTTTCTCGCAAATTTAAATCGTACCGTTATACTCATCTTTTCTTCACACAGATCCCACACTGATAACTTGCACAACCGCAGCCGCTGCATTTATCCCTGCAGTTGGAGGTTGTCACTTCCTGCCTTGCGCGGCGCCATTCGTTCAACAGCCATTCCTTCTTTACGCCGCAATCCACATAATCCCAGGGGAACAATTCGTCTTCTCCGCGCTCCCGGAAGATGTAGTTTTCATAATCCACGCCGCATTCTTCAAAGGCTTTGATCCAGCGCTCGTAGGAAAACTGCTCCGTCCAGGCATCAAAGAGCGCGCCATCCTTATAGGCCCACTCGATCGCTGCCGCTACCTTACGGTCGCCTCTGGCAAAGATGCCTTCGATGATGGTGGTTCCGGCCTCGTGGTAATGATAGGTGATGGACTTCTGATTCAACTGTTCCCGCACACTGCGCTTACACAACGATGCCTTATCCAGGAAATGCTCCATGGTATCCATGGGTGCCCACTGGAACGCCGTAAAGGGCTTGGGTACAAAGAACGAGGAACTGGCCGTGATCTGCACGCGCCCGTTTCTCTGATCCTTCGGCACTGTCTCGTAATACACCTTGGCGATCTCATTACACAGTTCCGCGATCGCACGTACGTCGTCTTCCTGTTCAAAGGGCAGTCCCAGCATAAAGTAGAGTTTCACCTTATTCCAGCCGCCCTTAAACGCCAGGGTTGCACCGTTTAAGATATCGTCCTGGGTCAGACCCTTATTGATCACGTTACGCATACGCTGACTGCCTGCTTCCGGTGCAAAGGTCAGACTGTTCTTCTTCACATCCTGCACTTTGTTCATGACATCCAGTGAAAACGCGTCGATACGCAGGGACGGCAGGGAGATATTGATCTTTCTGCGGTTGCATTCCCCGATCAGCTCTTCCAACAGTTCCTTCAGACCGGAGTGATCCGAGGTACTTAAGGAACTGAGCGAAATCTCTTCATAACCGGTATTCTGCAGGATGGCTTCCGCATGTTTCATCAGCGTATCCACATTGCGTTCCCGCACCGGCTTGTAGATCTGTCCCGCCTGGCAGAAACGGCATCCGCGGATACAACCACGCTGCACTTCCAAAACCGCACGGTCCTGTGCTGCACGGATAAACGGTACCACCGGCTTCTCCGGATAGTAACTCGCATCCATATCTTTGACCAGCACCTTACGCACCCGCTCCGGAACATCCTCATATTTCGGCGTCATGCTCTTTAAGGTACCGTCTTCGTTGTATTCCACATCATACAGAGACGGCACATAGATGCCCTCGATCTGCGTCGCCTTATGCAGGAATTCCTGTCTGGAAATTCCTTTCTCTTTGCACTCTTCATACAGATCAAAGAGACGACGATACATGACTTCGCCCTCTCCGATATAGAACATATCAAAGAATTCCGCGATCGGTTCTGTATTGTATACACAAGGTCCGCCGCCGATCACAATGGGATCTTCTTCGTTTCTTTCCGTTGCGTGAAACGGAATCCCCGCCAGATCCAATACCTGCAGGATATTGGCATAGCACATCTCGTACTGCAGGGTCATTCCGAGAAAATCAAATTCCTTCACCGGATCCTGACTCTCCAGTGCAAACAGAGGAATATGATCCCTGCGCATGATCGCATCGAGATCCTTCCACGGCGAGAACACACGCTCACACCATACATCCTCGTAGGTATTCATCAATCCGTACAAAATCTGCATTCCCAGATGGGACATACCGATCTCGTAAATATCGGGAAAACACATAGCAAAGCGGACCTTTACCTGATCCGCTTTTTTCATGACACTATTCAACTCACCGCCGGTATACTGCGACGGTTTCTCTACCTGCATCAGTATCTCATGAGACAGGGCAAGTTTTCTTTCCGAAAAATCCATACCTTTACCTTCTTGCGAGTTCCCGGGTGATCTCTTCCCAGGTCACGCCGCGCTCTGCCATCAGCACCATTACGTGATAGAGGAAATCCGAGATCTCATACTTGATCTCTTCCTTGTCCGGATTCTTCGCTGCGATGACGATCTCCGTACACTCCTCGCCCACTTTCTTTAAGATCTTGTCGATACCCTTATCAAACAGATAATTGGTATAAGATCCTTCCTTCGGATGCACCTTGCGATCCATGATCACATCGTACACATCCGTAAATACCTTCATCGGATCCGCATCCAGATAATCCTTCTTCACGATCTCGTTGAAGAAGCAGCTGCGGTTACCGGTATGGCAAGCCGCACCGATCTGGCTGACCTTTGCCAGCAAAGTATCCTTATCGCAATCCGCATGCAGGCTCTTTACATACTGGAAATGTCCGCTGGTCTCACCCTTTACCCACTGGCTCTTGCGGCTGCGGGAATAATAGGTCATACGTCCGGTCTGGATGGTGGTATCAAAGGCCTGCTCGTTCATATACGCCAGCATCAGCACTTCCTTGGTACGATAATCCTGTACCACCACCGGGATCAGTCCGTCCGCATTGACGGTCAGATCCGAAAACTTCAGTTTTGCATCAAAACCGTCGACATCCACACCGCTCTCGGAGCAGAATGCCTTGATGGAGTTGATCTCTTTCGCATTGGCATTCACCAACGGTCCGAAGACTCCGGCCAGCTTTTCTTTGCCTAACAGTCCTGCGATCTGGCCCGGTGCTGCATCCGGCATAGGTACCAGTACCGGTACTTCCGAAACGCCCATTACTTCCGTTACCGTACCGCCTGCATAGTGGTCATCGCTGTTCACCACGATCAGTTCGGAGATAAACTCATGGATCGCATTGGTGTTCTTGGTAACTTCATTTACATTACCAACGCAAGCCAGGATACGGTCTTTTCCGAAACGCTTGGCCACATCCTCGGCCAGCTCCACATTGCCGTCTTTTGCAAAGTTCAATGCCGCCTTGGCGCATCCCGCATACAGGATCTTCTTAACATCTTCGAAACGCTTGATGTTTCCGCAGCCCACCACGGGAACTTCCGCAGCTGCCGTGATCTTTTTCAACTCACCGATGGATACATCATGCTCTGCGTCGTTTTCGGACAAGTCAAATACCAGGATCTCATCCACGCAGTAATCGGAAAATGCCTTTGCCAGCTCTTCCGGTGTTTCTTCCAATGCCGTGCGATCCATGCGGCTCTTGACTGCCTTGCCCTGATACAGATAGATCGCTGCTGTAAATTTCTTTTTCATAATCGCCCTCTATAGTAAAACAATTTTTTTTCATAATTTCATTGCAATCCGGATCAAAGATTGCCTTTGGTACTGAGTACGCCCTGTACTCTCGGATCCAGCTGTGTTGCCGCATCCACGGCTTTACCGAAGGCTTTGAATGCTGCCTCCAGAATGTGATGTCCGTTTTCGCCGGAAATCTGTTTTAAGTGCAGATTGATGCCTGCCGAATAGGACACCGCATAGAAGAACTCTCTGGCCAGTGTGGTTTCAAATTCGCCGCAGCGTTCCTCTTTCACATTCAAGTCATAGGAAAAATACGGTCTTCCGCAAAAATCCACGGAGCACAGAACCAGCGCATCATCCATCGGCAAAATGAACGATCCGTAACGCACCATCCCCGCCTTGTCTCCGACTGCTTCTTTCAGTGCCTGTCCCAGCACGATACCGGTATCTTCCACAGTATGATGTCCGTCCACATTCAGATCACCTTTTACACTGCACTCCAGATCCATAAAACCGTGTTTTGCAAATCCGGACAGCATATGATCGAAAAATCCGATCCCGGTGTCTACTTTGGATACTCCGGTGCCATCCAGCCCCAGTTTGATCTTGATATCCGTTTCTTTTGTCTTACGCGAAACTTCTGCTTCCCGCATCCTGTTTCCCTCCGTTCCACATTTCGAAACTTCTGTTACTTATTATTCAAATCTGACGCCGATGGAATTGGCATGCGCCGTCAGACCTTCCTTCTTTGCAAAGAACATAATGTCCTTGTAATCCCGCTTCAGTGCTTCTTCCGAATAAGCAATGATGCTGGTCTTCTTCACAAAATCATCCACATTGAGCGGTGAGAAGAACTTCGCCGTTCCGTTGGTGGGCAGGATGTGATTCGGTCCTGCGAAATAATCACCCAGCGGTTCCGAACTGTACGGTCCCACAAAGATCGCACCGGCATTGCGCACCTTGGTCATCACCTGCATTGCATCTTTGGTAATGATCTCCAGGTGTTCGGAAGCAATATCATTCACTGCCGCTACGGCATTGTCCATAGTATCTGCTACAAAGATAAATCCGAACTGATCCAGAGATTTCTCAATGATCTCTTTACGCTCCAGTGTCGGTACCATACGATCGATCTCTGCCTTTACCTCTTCTGCCAGTTTTGCGGAAGTGGTCACCAGGATCGCCGATGCCATTTCGTCATGTTCCGCCTGAGAAAGCAGATCGGCTGCCACATATTTCGGCTCTGCCGTTTCATCCGCAAGCACGAGGATCTCGGACGGTCCTGCCACGGAATCGATGCTCACCTGACCGAATACCGCCTTCTTTGCCAATGCAACAAAGATATTGCCCGGGCCGCAGATCTTGTGTACCTTGGGAATGCTTTCGGTACCGTACGCCATAGCTGCGATGGCCTGCGCACCCCCCACGCGGTAGATCTCATCCACACCGGCAATGGATGCGGCTGCCAGAGTTTCTTTACTGATCTCGCCACCCTGTCCCGGCGGTGTCAGCATCACGATACGATCCACACCGGCTACCTTTGCCGTTACCACGCTCATCAAAAGAGAAGACGGATATGCCGCTTTTCCGCCCGGTACATAAACACCGGCGATCTCTAACGGCGTAAACTTCTGTCCAAGAATGGTTCCGTCCGGCTGGGTTTCGATCCAGCTTAAGCGTTTCTGCTTCTCATGGAATTTACGGATATTCTCCGCAGCCTTTTCCAGAATGCGGATAAACTCCGGATCCACGGCTGCAACCGCTTCTTTGATCTCTTCTTCGGTCACGCGGATATTGTCTGCAGTCAAGTGATAATGATCAAAGCGCTCCGAATAATCAAAAAGCGCTGCATCTCCGTTCGCTTTTACGTTTTCGATGATATCGGCTACTTTCGCCTCGATATCCGCAAAGTGATTGGTGCTGCGCTTCTCCAGCGTTTTTTTCAGTTCGATCTTGTTTGCTTCATTCAATTCAATGATCTGCATTTTCTTATCCTCGTCTTATATCAATTCTTTCAATTCATTGATGAGCTTGCGGATGCGTTCATGCTCCATACGCATACTCACCTGATTTACGATCATTCGTGCCGATAACGGACAGATCTCTTCCAACACGGTCAATCCGTTCTCCCGCAAGGTACTGCCGGTCTCCACGATATCCACGATCACATCGGACAGTCCGACGATCGGTCCCAGTTCCACAGAGCCGTTCAGCTTGATGATATCTACGGTCTGATGCTTCACATTATGGAAATAATCCCTGGCGATCTCGGGGTATTTACTTGCCACGCGGATCATCTCATGGTGCTCCAGTTTTTCCCGAACGCTTTCCGGTCCGCAGACACACATACGGCATTTGCCGAATCCCAGATCCAGTACTTCAAAAGCCCGGCGTCCTTCTTCCAGGATGGTATCCTTTCCGACCACGCCGATATCCGCTACACCGTATTCTACATAGGTCGGTACATCCGGCCCTTTTGCCAGGAAGAAACGAACTTTCTTTTCTTCATTGACAAAGATCAGCTTACGGCTGCTCTTGTCTTCCATTTCCGTGCAATCAATCCCGACCTTGCCGAGCAGCGCCAACGTTTTTTCAGCCAGGCGTCCCTTCGTCAAGGCAAAGGTCAGATATCGTTCTGTATTTTTATTCTCTTCACTCATTTCCGATTCAGTTCCAATCTGTATCTGTCTTATTAATCGATGTTTCCGTAAAAACGGATCTCCTTAATGCCGTTCCGCTTTGCATAGTCCTCATATCCCGCCTTGCTGATCCCGGGATCGCGAACGATGGCAGAGACTTTCTGTCCTGCGGCACGCATTTGTTTGATCTCGCACAATGCCTCTTTGCGACTGTTTTCGTCATAAACGATCCAGCAGATGTTTTCTTCTTCCGGATCCTGCACGCCCTGTGCTGCCAATGCGCTCTGAATATCATCCACCAGGAATACGCAGCCCACCGCCGGGGCATCTTTTCCGAATCTGGAAAGCAGCTTGTCATAACGGCCGCCCTTTACGATCGCATCGCCCACGCCATAGGTAAATGCCTTAAAGATCACACCGGTATAATAATGGAACTTGCTGACCATTCCCAGATCAAAGGAAATATAATCTGCCAGTCCGTACAGATCCACCACATCATACAGATCGATCAGGCGGTCGATGGCAGCCAGCGATCTGTCGTTGGACACCATTTTACGCGCATCTTTCAATTCATCGATCGTGCAGATATCGCCTGCATGCTCCAGCAGATCCAAATACTGGGTTGCAACGCCGGCTTCGCGCAGCACTTCCTCTGCCCCATAGTAATTCTTAACGGAAATATACTCGCGCAGTTTCAGCACCGTTTCTTCATCCAATGCCGCTTCTTCACAGATACCCTTAAAGAAATCGATCTGGCCGACACTGACGGTAAACTGATCAAACCCGCAAGCCTTCAGCGCATCGATCACCAGACAGATCACCTCGGCATCCGCTTCTACGCGATCCTCGCCGATCAGTTCCACGCCCATCTGGGTGGTCTCGTTGAGCTTGCCCTGCAGCTGCGTCGTATTGGTAAATGCATTGCCTTCATAGCAAAGACGGATCGGCATTGCATCTTCCATAAAATACTTTGCCGCACAGCGCGCGATCGAAGGTGTAAAATCCGGCCGAAGCGCCAGTGTATTTCCTTCTTTATCAAAAAACTTATACAGATCCTTTGACGGAGTGGTGCCTACTTCTTTGGAAAATACATCAAAAAACTCAAAGGCCGGTGTCTGGATCTCCTGATATCCATAGCAGTCAAACGTTGCCTGCAGCCTTTTTTCGGTCTGGTGTTTCCGGGCCAGTTCCCCTCCGTAAATGTCTCTTACTCCCTCCGGAGTATGTATCAATAATCTTTCCATAACTCGATATTATATAATAATTTTCTACACTATGTCAACCGCGGTCTGTTTTGCGCTTTTGCAGTATCACAAATCCCAACGCCAGCAATACGACGCCGCAGCCGATCATTCCCGCACCGACGCCGAAACTGATAGTCTCTTCCGCCAAAAACGGCAGTTTCTTGGTGATCGGCTCTTCATACTGCTGGATCAGCAGGGAAGTCAGGTTGTTCAGCGCATGCATCAGAATGGACAGCCAGATGCACTGCTCTTTCCAGGCCACATAACTCAGAACAATACCGACCAGCCCGATCACAATAGTCTGCATAATACTCATATGATACAGACCGAACAAGAATCCGCAGGCAACCACCGTGGTCACCGGTTTATACTTGTGTTCCAGCGCTCCCATCAAAAAGCCGCGGAAGACAAACTCTTCACAGATCGGCGGTACAACGGCTACTGCCAAAACCAGCAGCCACAGCGGCTTGTTCTCCCAGAGCGATACCAGCATTTCGGTATTCTCGGTGGACAGCGAAGGGAATGCACTGGTCAGGAGGCCGCCGATCACCTGGATGATCAGATAGGATCCGCAGATCATCAGGATCGAGGCGATCACCGCAACCGGGCGCGGTTTGCGCAGATGGAACACCTTCGGCATGTCCGCCTTCATATACCAGGAATATCCCAGTACGCAGGCCAGCATTGCCCCCTGCTCCACGAACAGTCCGTACAATCCCCATTTGGCCACTGCCAGGGAACCGCCGAAGAGCATCACGATCAACAGGATGGAGAATAACAGTACCACATCTCCGATGCCCGGGATCTGCTTTTCTTTCATATCCTTTCGGGCTTCCATCAGATGCAGGGATGCCGCTGCATCTCCGAACAGGATATTTTCCGAAGAAAACAGTCTTGCCATCAGTACCACGGCAATACCGGCATAGGCCAGATTGGATACCAAAACCATGGCGATCTGCGGCAGTTCAAAATGAAATTTGAACAGTTCCGCGATCAACAACGTGATATTGATGACCGGGATGAGTGCCGTGGTTCCGTCCAGACGAAGGGACGGGATCATACCTGCCATACCGCCCATCATAAAGACCAGCATAACCGGCGTCGTATAGTTCTGCGCTTCTTTAAAGCTTCTTGCGTAAATACATGCGCACAGACAGACACCCGATGCAAACATGGCAAAAACCAGTACACAGAGCAATGTGATAAAGAGTGCCGGAATATAGGAGAACAGGTCAATGCCCAGTCCCTGTCCGACTGCCTCGGTACTGCCCATCAGGTAAAACACCATGATGCCCATGGATAACAGGTTCAACAGTGCTGCCGCTACCGCCACTGTCGAGGTTGCCATAAACTTTGCCGTGATCAGTTCCAGATTCTTGACCGGCAGGGTAAGCAGTGTTTCCAGCGTACCGCGTTCCTTTTCCCCGGCTGTCGTATCGATCGCCGGATACATCGCACCCATCAGGATACTGGTGATCAGAAGGAACGGCACAATGTAGCCGAAAATATAGCCGGCGTTCTCTTCCTTTGTGGAAAAGTCTTTTAATGCAAAATTGATCGGCGATAATACTTCATCGCTGTCCAGCCCCTTCTCCTCGAGGATCTTGTCACGCATATCGTTTTTGTAATCCGAGAGCATATCCTTGAGCATACCGGCAGCCGTGGTCGAATCCGTCTCCGACGCCAGATAACCGATCTCGTAATACGGCCGGTTTTCCGATACCGACTGCGTCACATAGGCATCCACTTCCTTCTGGCGAAGAGCCTCTTCCGAATCCCGATTTTCAACGTAGGAATCTACGAAGATAAACTCGTACTGATGCTTTTCCTGCCCGTCCAGGATGTACTGCTTCAGAACCGCCGGCTCTTCCGTATCCTGTACGGACACCCGGTAACTCTTACTGGTAGACGCTTTGATCATAGATGTGGACAGATACATGGAAAACATAAAAATGAGCGGATACAGGATCAGCGGTACCACGATCATCATCAGGATCGTTTTCTTATCCCGCAGGATATCCAATATCTCTTTCCGGTAAAGGGCCTTTACGATCTTCTTATTCATACTCTGCCCTCCCCGTCATCGTCTTTCTTGTCTTCTGCAGATGTGCTTTCCTGCCCTTTTTCTTCCGCCGCTTTCTGCTCCGTTTGGGTGATCACGGCGCGGAAAGTTTCACGCAGATTCTCCGTCCCGGTCTGTTCCATCAGCCCCCGCGGCGTTCCTTCCGCCACAATGCGTCCCTGATAGATCATCACGATCCGGTCGCACAGATACTGTGCCTCTTCCATATAGTGCGTGGAATACAATACGCCGCATCCGCGGTCCCGTTCCGATTTCATAAATTCAATGATGGCTTCGCTGCTTAAGATATCCAGACCAAGGGTCGGTTCGTCAAAGATATAGATCTGCGGAGAATGTACCAGACAGCGCGCGATACTGGCTCTCTGTTTCTGGCCCGTAGACAGTCGTTCGATGCGGTTATCAATAAAGCCCTGCAACCGAAGCACTTCCGAGATCTGATCGATCCGCTTCTCCGTTGCCTCCGGATCCAGGCCGTAGATCTCCGCGATGGTGCGCAGCATTTCCCGTACCGATAAACGGTTGTAGAGTTTGGTGTTCTCGGAAAGATAGCCGATGTAGCGCTTCACCGCAATATCATCGGTCATTTCCACAGGATCGGTATCTGCCGTGGAATCATCGATTACCGAAACGGTTCCCGAAGTCGGCTTCATCAGTTTGCCCAGCATACGAAGCAGGGTCGTCTTGCCGGCACCGTTGGGCCCCAATACGCCCAGGATCTCACCGCCCTGTACCGACAGCGACACGTGATTTACCGCCAGGAATTCCTCCTGCCGACTCCTTTTTTTGTTTCCGCCATCGCTGACGGAACGGTTGAATTTCTTACATAGTTCCGTTGCCTGAATCTTCATGTTACCCCCTCAAAGTCTCATGTTTTGATCTTTCGGCTGTAATTATGTATTATCGTTTTCGTTCACAGATCCCTGCTCTTCCGTTCCTGCGGATTCTGTTGTATCCGCCACAGTCTCATTGGAAACAGGCTCTGTTTTCTTCTTTTTTCGTTTGCGTTTCTTTTTCTCCGGCACCGGCGGATGCAGTTCCATGTATTTCTCATACAGGTCCGGACGCCGCTCACGGGTGCGTTCGATAGACTGTTCCAGCCGCCACTTTTCCACATTGCCATGATGGCCGGATAATAAGACTTCCGGCACCTTCTTGCCGCGCCATTCTTCCGGTCTGGTATATTGCGGATATTCCAGCAATCCGTCATTAAAACTTTCCGTCGTTGCGGATTCGTCGTTATTGAGCACTCCCGGGATCAGACGGGAGATAGCATCCATCATGACCAGCGCCGGCAGTTCCCCTCCGGTCAAAACATAGTCTCCGATGGAAATATTATCCGTCACGATCTCTTCGAGGACACGTTCATCGATCCCCTCATAGTGCCCGCACAGAAAGATCAGATCTTCCTCTTTTGCCAGTTCTTCTGCTTTGGCCTGATCAAACACACTGCCCTGCGGTGTCGCATAAACCACACGCGGCTTTTTTCCTTCCGTGCAATGCAGACGTTCCACGACCGCCTGATAGGTATCGTACACCGGCTGTGCCTGGATCAGCATTCCCGCGCCGCCGCCATAGGTATAATCATCCACCCGTTTGTGTTTGTCTACGGTATAGTCACGGATATGAAAGGTTTCCAGGGAAAGGATACCGGCTTCCATTGCTTTATACAGCACTCCGGTATGCATCCCTTTTTCGATCAGCTCCGGAAATAAAGTCATCACGTAAAAATGCAACTTACAGGCCCTCCATCACGGACACATCCATACGGCCGCCTTCCACATCCACCTTCAGTACACACTGACGGATGGCCGGCAATAACAGTTCCGTTCCGTCGTTACGCTCGATCTGATATACATCGTTGGCGCCGGTCTCGATCACATCCTTTACCGTTCCGATCTGCACATCATCCTCGTACACTGCAAGCCCGATCAGATCCGAGATATAATATTCATCCTCCTCTAACGGCGTAGCATGCGCACGGTCCACATACAGTTCCATTTTACGCAGCCGCTCCACCGCATTGCGATCCGTAAACTCGGCAAAGCGAAGGATGATACGGTCATTCTGCTGTTTCATCCCCTTTAAATGCAAGGTTTCATAACCTTCCCTGGTAAGCAGATAAATCTCTTTTACTTTCTTTAAATGCAACACATCGTCAGTGGTCGGATAGACTTTCACTTCCCCCTGTACCCCATGAGGCTCCGTGATCACGCCGATGCGAAAATAATCTTCTTTTACTGCCATGAATCAAACCCTTTCCGAAAATTCCTGTTCATTACAATCAGATTCAAGTATACCATAGGCGTTGTTATTTTTCAAAGAAAAGACAACGTTTCTGATCATCAATAAATGCATGCAAAAAACCGGCCCCATCGGAACCGGTTTGATGTATTTACTCAATAATGTCCACATCAACAAACAGATCTTCTTTTGTGGATGCAGCCTTGACTACGGAACGGATTGCCTTGGCAATGCGTCCCTGCTTGCCGATCACCTTTCCCATATCGGACGGATCTACCTTCAATTTCACCGTTACATGCTTACCATCGGTTTCTTCGGTAACGACTACTTCTTCCGGCTTTTCCACGAGTGCTTTGGCGATCACCTCTACTAATTCTTTCATGGCATCCCCTCCAAACATCGATAGTTATCGGAAAACAGATTATTTCTCGATATTTGCCAGTTTCAGGATCTTGCCTACAGTCTCGGTCGGCTGAGCGCCGTTTGCCAGCCACTTCTTTGTCTTCTCTTCATCCAGCTTGAAAGTGGACGGCTCTGTATTCGGATCGTAGGTACCAACCTCGTCGATCACCTTACCGTCACGAGCGTTACGGGAATCTGCAACCACGATACGATACTGCGGTTTCTTCTTCTTACCCATTCTTGCCAAACGAATCTTTACTGCCATTTTGTTTTTCCTCCCTTTTGGAATCTTTTGAATTAAAATGTTTTGCTATATTTGATATCACTACTCACGTTCTGATCTTCAGTTCGTCTCGTGTATATCTTTGTTTTTAAAACGGGAACTTCTTGCCGCCGAAACCTCCGCGGCCGCCCATACCGCCCATCCGGCCTTTCTTTCCCATACCGCCCAGCATACCCGGCATCTGTTTCATCATTTTCTGCGACTGCTCAAACTGCTTGATGAAACGATTCACTTCCGCGATATCCACGCCGGCGCCTTTGGCAATACGGTGCTTGCGCTGCGGATTTAACAGTTTCGGGTTGGCCCGCTCCTTCGGCGTCATGGAAAGCACGATGGCTTCCGTGCGCTTCAGCTGCTTGTCATCGATCATTCCCTCGATCTCGCTCATCTTGCTGCCCATTCCCGGAAGCATGGATAAGATGCTGGTCAGACCGCCCATATTCTGCATCTGCTTCATCGATGTCAGGAAATCGTTAAAGTCGAACTTACCTTTCTTAAGGCGTCCGGCCATATCCCGTTCCGTTTCTTCATCGAGTGCCAGATTCTGCTCTGCCTTTTCGATCAGGGTGAGCACATCGCCCATTCCCAGGATTCTGCCGGCCATACGATCCGGATAGAACTGCTCCAGATCCGAGAGTTTCTCGCCCATACCGACATACAGGATCGGTTTGCCGGTCACTGCCTTTACGGAAAGTGCCGCACCGCCTCTGGTATCACCGTCCATCTTGGACAGGATGATGCCGGTCACGCCGATCTTTTCATCAAACTCTTTTGCTACATTGACCGCATCCTGACCGGTCATAGCGTCAACCACCAGCAAGGTCTGATGTACTTCGACATTTTCTTTGATGCGGATCAGTTCCTGCATCATATCTTCATCAATATGCAAACGGCCTGCCGTATCCAGAATGATCA
>CAMJAP010000027.1 GCA_946403625.1 uncultured Lachnospiraceae bacterium | reverse complement strand
TGAGGGTAATCAATATGTCAGAAAACAATAAAGAAACCAAAGAATTAATCTTAGACGTCAAAGGCCTGCGGAAAGCCTTCGACGATAAGCAGGTCTTAAACGGGATCGATGTGCAGATCTACAAGGGCGATATCGTCTGCGTGATCGGACCTTCCGGTTCCGGTAAGAGTACCTTCCTGCGCTGTTTAAACTGTATGGAAGATCCGACCGGCGGACAGATCCTGTTTGACGGTGTGGACATTGCGGATATGAAGGTGGATATTAATATCCATCGGCAAAAGATGGGAATGGTATTCCAGCATTTCAATCTGTTCAACAACAAGACCGTGATCCAGAACATTATGCTGGCGCCGGTACACACCCGGACCAAAGCTTTTAAAAAGAACAAGGCGGCATCCGGCTATACTTCCGTTGCACAGATCAAAGAGCAGGCAAGGGAAGAAGCAATGGATCTGTTAAAGCGCATTGGCCTGGAAGATAAGGCGGATGTGTATCCGTCCACTTTGTCCGGCGGACAGAAGCAGCGTGTGGCAATCGTGCGGTCTCTGGCGATGAAACCGGACGTGATCCTTTTCGATGAGCCTACCAGTGCACTGGATCCCGAAATGGTCGGGGAAGTACTGGACCTGATGCGGGATGTGGCGCACGAGGGAATGACCATGATCATCGTAACGCACGAGATGGGATTTGCCCGCGAGGTGGCGAATCGTGTATTGTTTATCGATGGCGGTAAAATATTGGAGAGCGGAGATCCGGCAACCTTCTTTGGGGAACCGAAAAATCCGAGATTAAAGGAATTCCTTTCGAAAGTATTATGACAGCTGCAGGGAAAGTGATCAAAAAAGGCTTGTTGCGTACCGTTATACCGGTCGGACTGTTGGCAAAGGTATCCTCTTCGGGGGAGAGCGGCCGGTCCGTGTTCAAAGAAAAAATCCGGGAGCATTATCGGAAATGGCTCCTGGTGATGTTGGCGACGGCCTTTTTTATGTCTGTATTGTATCTGGCAGATCGCCTGCCGGCACCGAAGCGCAAGGCGGTTTCGCAGGCTCCGGTTGCCGAAGAAGCGCCAAAGAAAGGGCATAAAGGCGCCGGGCAGTTGTGGCTCGGTATCGTGGTTGCTCTGGTGATGGTCGCGGTCGTGGGCGCCGGCATCTGGTGGATGGTACAGCGAAACGGCGGAAAGAGTGCGAAGGAAAGCGTCGGATCGGAAGAGGTTTATTCGACAGAGGCGGAATCCGGTGAGAGCGATGCGGAACTATGGTCGTTTACTTCCGATGCGGTCCTGGAACTGCCGGAAGAACCGACGGAAGCGACACCGACCGAAAGCGTAACGGAAACGGTGGAGGAAGAGCCGGAAGAAAAACTGTCTTCGGAGGATCTGGTGATGCCCGGACGACAGGCGATCGCCGGGGATGTGATCTTTGTCGGAGATTCGCGTTTTGTGGGAATGTCCACGGCAGTACGCTTTGATGATCTGTATATTGCACAGGTAGCGATCGGCTACGACTGGTTCCGGGATACGGCAGTGCCGGAAGTGGATAAGGCAGCGGTTCCGGGGGCAAAGGTCGTGATCAATATGGGTGTAAATGACCTGGAGAATGTCAATCGGTATGCAGAACTCATTAACGAATGTATGGAACGCTGGAGTGCAGCCGGGCTGACGGTATACTTTATGTCGGTAAATCCCGTGATCGACGGCAAATCCTATGCGACTAATGAGATGATCGAGAAGTTTAACGCCAGGATGCAGGAGATCCTGGATCCGAGAGTGCAGTGGATCGATACCTACACACCGCTGATGGAGAGCGGTATTCAGTCGCCGGACGGTGTGCATTACCGCGAAGAAACCAGCCGTCTGATCTATGAATACTGCAAGAGAGCGCTGGAAGAATCCGCAGCGCAGACACCGGCAAGCGGGCAGCTGGAACTGCAGATGCCGGAGGATATGCCGGGCGGGGAACCGGGACCGGAGATACCGGGGGCAGAATCGGTGCTGCCGCAGACCGAAGCCCTTCCTGCAGAGGGCACATTGGAGCAGACTCCGGAGCCGGCCGTTCCGTAGCGTTTGACAGACAAGTGTATAGAACATATATGATTTTCCCCCTCCTGGATTTCCGGGAGGGGATTTTTTGCGCAACTTAAAGTAGCGGAAATGCTCGGAATCGTAGCGGAAAACCCATTGTGAAAAAGCGGGTGCTTTGATAAACTACTCGTTGTGTTTCAATGAATAAAACGCTTATGGCGTTTTAAATAAAAAAACAGGGGAGATAAGAACTATGAAAAAACGAATGATGGTACTTGCATTGTGCGGAGTCATGCTGATTCCGGGATGCGGCAAAACGGAGCAGTCTGCGCCTGCGGAAACAATGGAAGCAACTGTAACCGATGCAACGGGAGCAGAAACAACACCTGACGCAACAGATGCGGACGCAGCGACTGCAGATACGGCAGAAGTGACCGGGACTGAGAGCGCGGATGCTGCCGGATACACCAAAGAAGAAGTTCAGGCAATGCTCGCTGCGCTGCGTGAGCAGATGGAAAAGGATACGGCTCGGACGACGGGAAGCTATCAGATCACCGACGATGGTTTTGCAAAGCAATATGAAATGGCGATGGGGCGGAATAACGACGGTGGTTTTGACTATTGGAGAGCAGAAGCACCCACCGCGCGATGCGAAGTTTATATAAAGAACGACGGATCCCTGTATGTGGATATCTCGGAAGAAGGGGAGTTTGATGATGTTTCCGAAAGCGACAATCTTTATTTTGACGGAAGCAGATATCATCTGTTGCAGAAGTCGGAAACCGGTGCTGAAGACTATAACGAATCAGCAGAGCCCATGAAGGAGATACCTTCTTACCTGGATG
This sequence comes from uncultured Lachnospiraceae bacterium, assembly GCA_946403625.1. Classification (GTDB taxonomy): domain Bacteria; phylum Bacillota; class Clostridia; order Lachnospirales; family Lachnospiraceae; genus NK4A136. The sequence continues at coordinate 29,183 of CAMJAP010000027.1, read as the reverse complement.
CGCTGGAACTTACGATCATTGATCAGAAAACTGCCGGAGAGTATACACTGGTATCCTGTGCATCCTATTCCGAACGGGGAGGCGGAGAGCCGGTAGAAACGCATTTTGTTTTGTTTGTAAAGGATGGCGTGATTGACGGGTTCGTAACCGGCTCGAAGGTAGATTTATTAAGTATGGAGACAGGTGGAACGGTATACGAATACTATTTTGATGAAGTTGTGCTTGGTGCAGATGTATCCGCAGAGGTTCCTTCGTATTTTGATGACATCGAATATGACGATGCAGATGGAGTAGGTGAAGCTGCAGTTTGGGGAATTCTCGGCGTAACGTTTTCAGGATCGGATTCCATCGGAGAGGAATGGGAATACAGCGGTCTTTTTACGGAGGATAATGCAGATATGATCTGTGAAATGCTCGATTTTGATACCGAGTATTATGAACTGCCGGAGGTTGAAGTGACTTATGACATTCCGGAAGAAGAAGAACCGACGCAGGAAGAAGAAGTTGTTACTGAACCGTAAGTGTCAGGCACACCAATAAAAAATCCCTCCTTGGGTTACCGAGGAGGGATTTTTGTGTAGCAACATTTTTATGCAGTTGTGGTTCCGGCTTTCATCTCGTTTGCATATTCATCAAAGAGACTCTGTACGGCGCCGTAGGTTTTCTGGCTGATCTCCGGAAGTTCGTCGCCCCAGGCACTGGTTGCCTGCTTAAAGCCCTTTTCGAACGCCTTGCGCATATCTTCCATCTTGTCGGGATCCCCGCCGGTCAGCGCTTTTGCAAAGTCGAAGATACGCTCGGAGGTCTGTTTCACACCCCAGTAGCCGTCTTCGGCGATGTCGGCCTGCGCCTGTGCTTTGGTTGCCGCATCCACCTCGATGCCTTCAAACATCTGCTTTAGGTTATTGCCGTTTGCGATGTCAAAGGTCATGCCCTGTTTGGTAAACAACTGGTTTACAATGTTCTGCAATTGCTGGGTGCGGGCTTCGGCATCGGCTTTCAACTGCGCAATGATCTTCGGATCCTGCTTGTAAGTCTTTTTGCCTTCGGCTGCACTCTTTTCCGCTGCAACATCCGCGCTGCGCTCAAACTTTACGCCTTCGCTGGCGGCACTGCTTTTTGCGGAAACTTCTTCGGTGGTCTTTTGGTTCACCGTACCGCTCGGCTTTGAAGTGGTATAGTTATACGCACTCGCCGAACTGGTTGCTACACTTCCCGTAAGTCCGTTTACGCTCATGGTCACCATTCCTTTCTGATTTTTCAATGTAGCTTTTTAAGCGAGACAATAGTTACATCATTATTATATCATAGTCAAATCTGAAGTGTAAAGTACAACTAGCTGAAATGTCGTACAATTTAACACCCGCCGTTTCGGTCATTTTTTATTTACATAATTCCATCAGACAGGGGGACGGTTCTTTTGTCTGACCGGATCATTTCAAATCCGAACGATAAACGATTCTTTGTCAGACAACAAGAACCATCCCCCTGTCTGATTTTCAAATTACAAAAACAGTGAATTTCAGTTGACAAATTCTGGCGAAACTCCTAAACTCTTATACGAATGCATTTTTTAAGTAGTAACAGGGGGCAAAACCCCGGATTGGAGAGACAAAATGGCAGAGCAGAAGAAACTGGTGGAAGAGATCACATCGATGGATGTGGATTTTGCCCAGTGGTATACGGACATTGTAAAGAAGGCAGAGCTGATCGATTATGCCAGCGTAAAGGGCTGCATGGTAATTAAGCCGGCAGGCTATGCGCTGTGGGAAAATATTCAGAAGGCATTGGATGCAAAGTTCAAGGAGACCGGCGTAGAGAATGTATATATGCCGATGTTCATCCCGGAGAGCCTGTTGCAGAAGGAAAAGGATCACGTGGAAGGTTTTGCACCGGAAGTTGCATGGGTAACCTACGGTGGTCTGGAGCCGCTGCAGGAGAGACTGTGCGTTCGTCCGACTTCGGAGACACTGTTCTGCGATTTCTATAAAGATGCGATCCAGTCGTATCGTGATCTGCCGAAGCTGTACAACCAGTGGTGCAGCGTGGTTCGTTGGGAAAAGACGACCAGACCGTTCCTGCGCAGCCGTGAGTTTTTGTGGCAGGAAGGCCATACCGCACACGCAACCGCAGAGGATGCAGAGGCACGTACCATTCAGATGCTGAATGTATATGCGGATTTCTGCGAGCAGGTACTGGCAATCCCGGTAATCAAGGGCCGCAAGACCGATAAGGAAAAATTTGCAGGTGCGGAAGCGACCTACACGATCGAAGCGCTGATGCATGACGGTAAGGCACTGCAGTCCGGTACCAGCCACAACTTCGGCGACGGATTTGCAAGAGCATTCGGCATTCAGTATACGGATAAAGAGAACAAACTGCAGTATGTGCACCAGACTTCCTGGGGTATGAGTACCCGTATCATCGGCGGTATCATCATGGTACACGGTGATGATTCCGGTCTGGTACTGCCGCCGCGGATCGCACCGACCCAGGTGATGGTGATCCCGATCCAGCAGCGCAAGGAAGGCGTTCTGGAGAAGGCAACAGAGCTGAAGTCGGAACTGTTGGAGAAAGGTTTCCGCGTGAAACTGGACGACAGCGACAAGAGCCCGGGATTCAAGTTTGCAGATCAGGAAATGCGCGGTATTCCTCTGCGTGTGGAGATCGGCCCGAAGGATATGGAAGCAGGACGCTGCATCGTGGTACGCCGCGATACCCGCGAAAAGGTAGAGGTAGCATTGTCCGATCTGGCTGCAAAGGTAGGCGAGCTGCTGGAGCAGATGCAGAAGGATATGCTGGAGCGAGCAAGAAACCATGTAAAGAACCATACCTACGAAGCAAAGAACTACGAAGAGTTCTGCGACACCATCAACAACAAGCCGGGATTCGTAAAGGCGATGTGGTGCGGTGAGCTGGCTTGCGAGGAAAAGATCAAAGAAGATACCACAGCTACCAGCCGTTGTATGCCGTTTGAGCAGGAGCAGATCAGCGATGTCTGCGTATGCTGCGGCAAGCCGGCCAAGAAGATGGTATACTGGGGCAAAGCATATTAATTCCCAACCTTGCCTTCCCTCTTCTAAGGGGGAATACCAGTTCCTACTTAACGAGCTTGCGAGTTTAGTAGGACTGTATGCCGTAGCTGGTGCCCGAAGGGCGGATGAGGGTAATAAAAAAGCATCTCGTAAGAGATGCTTTTCTTATGCCGGAATCTATATTTTCGTTCGCTCATCCTGCCTGGCACAATTGCTGCAGTGCCTGTTCGGCAATGATGATCTCGTAATGCTCTTCCATATATGCCTCGAGGGATTTTGCAAAATAAGTCTTATCGCAGAAATCCGTAAGGATCGTGCATAACTGTTTGTATGCGTTCGGTGTCAGGTAATCCGCATAGAGTAACAGGTAAAAATGTCCGTCTGCCGGATTCTTATACAGGATGCTGTCGCCCAGTTCGTAGGACTTTACAGCCAGAGCTGCATCGATGGTCGATCCCAGATCATTAAAACAGAAGATCCGGTTCTCCTGACGGGTAGCGGACTGTGCACGCGGATCCTGCTTGGCGGCGTTATTGCCGGAAACCGGTCGCGCTGCCGTGAACATTTCCTGGAACAGATCACGTAAGGTTTTGCCTACGGTCGGCGCATTGTTGCTGTTATCCGCGGAACTGATCTGGATGGAGATGCTGTTCGGATTCTCATTTTCCTCGGCCAGATCGTTCTCTTCGTCGGTGGCAATATTGCCGCCCAGAGCCGTTGCAAACTGCGCCAGACGGGACTCCAGTTCGTCCGGAGCCTCCACTTTGGTGATGACAAACACGATCACACCGGACTGCATCGGTACCGCTTCGATCATCAGCGGAGTGTCGTCCGGTTCAAAGCCAAATTGAAAATGAGCCTCCTGCATCATATCGCGGAAGAGGCGGTTGGCTTTTTCGCTGCCGTAGGTCAGCTCACTGAATTTGATCTTGCGTTCTTCAAGATCTTCTCTGGTGAGGATGCAACGGATCTGGTTTTCGTTCACCTGCTCAATCTTCATAATACATTAGTATATTTCCCCACAGGGGGTTCGTCAATAAAAAAGTTGCACAATATTCGTGCGAGATAATGTAATTCCCTGCGGCTTTCAAACTGTGGCAGATTGCTCAAATACCTTGCATAACCGCTAAATTCATTGTAAAATATAACCAATTATGGCAAGCAGAAAAAGACAGCCCTCATGGGCAAAACTGGATAATACAGCATTGCTTTTTCCGGTCATTTCCGGGGAGGGCATGAGCAGTACCTATCGGATTTGTGCAACACTGAAAGAACCGGTTCGGAAGGAATTGCTGCAGGAAGCGGAGGAAAAAGTCCTGGCACAGTTCCTGACCTTTCGCATGCGTCTGCGGATGGGCTTTTTTTGGTACTATTTTGAGGAAAATGACCGGAAAGCGCCGGAAGTACAGGAAGAGAGTGATTTTCCCGGGGCGTATATCAACAAGAGCCGGAACAATCACTATATGTTCCGGGTGACCTATTACCGTAACCGCATCAATCTGGAAGTATTTCATGCGCTGACCGACGGCTTCGGCGGCTTTGTATTTTTGAAGGAGCTGGTGTACCAGTATCTGCGTCTGGCCCATCCGGAGGAACTGGCCGGGGAGAAGGACAAACTTTCCGCCGGGATCTTTCTGGATCAGGAAGACAGCTATCTGAAGAATTTTAAGAAGGGCGCGGATCATTCGACGGCATACGGTTCCCGCAAAGCGGTGGTGCTGAAGGGCGAGATGCTTCCCAAAGGCGAAGTCAATGTGCTGCATGCGTATTTTAAGATCGATGAACTGAAGACAGCAGCCAAGGCACACGGGGCAACCATTAACCAGTATCTGGTCGGCAATTTTGTGTACGCCATGTACCGGGAATACTTAAAAGGCGCGCCCTCGGATCTGCCCATCAGCTGCTGCGTACCGGTGGATCTGCGCAAGACTTACGATTCGCACACGATGAAAAATTTCTTCGTGATCGTATCTGCCAAGTTTCAACCGACGAAGGAAACCTACACCCGCGATGAGGTGCTGGAGTTTGTGATCGAGACATTGAAGGAGCAGACGACCAGGGAAAATCTGGAAAACATCCTGTCCTACAATGTTTCCAACGAACAGAACAAATTCCTGCGGCCGATCCCGATCTTTATCAAGAATATCGCGATCCGGCAGGTGTATAACGCCTCGGCCGATACGGCAACGGCGACTATGACCAATGTGGGAAATGTGGAACTGCGGGAACCGTATCAGAAATATGTGGAACATTTCTATGCGATGCTGGCGATGTCTAAGGGGCAGAATATGAAAGGGGCGATCTGTTCCTATAACGGTACGCTGATCGTGACGTTCACCTCGTGTTTGAGCGATATGTCCATACAGAAGCGTTTCGTCCAGTCCATCACGGCAGATGGCGTGGAAGCGGCGGTAGAAACCAACGAGTATTTTGAAGAACAGCCGGCGGTGCAGCCGGTGAAAGGCAGACGTAAAAAGAAACATGAACAAATGTCCACAGTGTAAAGTGATCTTATACAACAAAGCCGACACCTGTCCTTTGTGCCATTGCGTGGTGGAGGAGATGGACGGAGCGGAAGAGGCGCGTGTATTGGAGAAATTCGGCACCGGTGCACCGTATCCGAATGCGCACCGGAAGCAGAAATGGGTGCGGTTTGCGCTGCGGCTGGTGTTGTTCGTATTCGTGATCGTGGAGGCGTTGCTCATCCTGATCAATCATCTGACCACGCCGGATTTATACTGGTCGGCGATCACCGGTGTGGCATTGGCTTACGGCTATCTGTTTTTGATCTATTGGATCCGGAACGATTCCGGATTTGCGGCCAAGGTGGGACTGCAGATGTTGTTCACCATGGTGGCGCTGTATGAGATTGACAATTTCACCGGAAATTACGGCTGGTCGCTGCAATGGGCGATCCCGGGCGTTATCCTGTTGGGTGACGGGATCGTGTTTATCCTGATGATGCTCAACCGCAGCCGGTGGGTAAGTTACAGCCTGCTGCTGATCCTGATGGGCGTGTGCAGCGTGGCGATCATCAGCCTGTATTTTGCTGGCATCATCAGCAATCTGGTATTGCCGGTGATCGATGTGGCGGTGACGGGGATTTATCTGCTGGCAACCATCACGTTTGGCGAACACGATGTGAAACGTGAGCTGGGGCGGAGGTTCCATATTTGACAAAGGATCGGAAAGAGACAGAGCCGAATAACGGAAACGTTTCGGAAGAAACGGTACTGCAGCCGGAACAGGCCAGAGCGGAGTTTAAGGCGCGTCTGCAGGCGGCGATCGCAGTCCGCGCAGAAAAATGGGAAGCATTTCGCGCACAGCAGGCAGAGAAATTTTCCGTGGCAAGATCGGAACTGGCGGAAAAACTCGAGACGGCCAAAGCCGAGCGGGCGGAGAAGAAGGAAGCCGCCAGAGCAGATGCGGCACAGGTGAGCCTGCGGGGGCGTACGGCCCGCAAGATGGTGGAGGTGGCAAACCATCTGCCGGTGCTGGGACATATGTCGCAGAACGGTGAGCTGCAGGCCAGACGAAATGAACGTGAAAAGGAATGGAAGTGTCCGGAAGGATATACGCTTGAACGCATAGAGCGGGAGCATTTCCCGATGGAGCGGTTGCAGCCGGCCGGGTATGCAGAGGCTGTCAGCGAACGATATGTGGTCCTGCAACTGCACGGCGGCGGATATTACAATCGCCTGCACAATACCTATCGCGAAGCGGCGGTGTGGTATTCGGAATGCGGCGGCGGAATGGATGTGCTGAGCATCGATTACCGTACCGCACCGGAGGATCCGTATCCCGCGGCTTTGGAAGATGCGGTGGAAGCCTACCGATGGCTGCTGGAACAGGATTATCTTCCGGAACATATCGTTCTGGCGGGGGATTCGGCAGGCGGCGGACTGGCGCTGGCGCTGACGCTGTATCTGAAAGATCACAATTTGCCGGGACCCGGCGGGATCGTCACCATGTCGGCATGGACGGATCTGACCAAGAGCGGCGATTCCTATCAGGACAATTTTGAGATCGACCCGATCTTCGGCGGTTCCAGGGATACGCTGGTATATAAAGAAGGCTACTATGCAGAGCACGATCCCTCGACGCCGTACATTTCGCCGATCAACGGGGATTTTCGGAGTTTTCCGCCGATGCTGATGCAGGTGGGCGAGCGGGAGATGCTCCTGGACGATACCCTGCAGGTGGCAGTTTTGGCAGAAGCCGCCGGCGTATCGATCAAAAAACATGTATACCCCGGAATGTTCCACATCTTCCAGATGGGATTTCATCTCTTCCCGGAAGCGGAAGAAGCCTGGAAGGAAGTGGCGGAATTTTTACACGCATTGAGAAATCAGGAAATATAAATGGAAACAAATTACATTGACATCGGACTAAATTTATTCAGCAAACAGTTTGCCGGGCAGGAGGATGAGATCGTCACCCGTGCAGCGCAGCAGGGCGTGGGCATCATCATCACGGGATCCTCGGAGCACAGTTCCGCACAGGCAGCATCCTATGTAAAGAAGCATCCCGGCATTTATGCAACGGCAGGTGTGCATCCCCACGATGCCAAAAGCTGCGACAAACTGACCATCGAGCATTTGCGAAAATTGTTGCAGAGCAGTGCGCAGATGGTGGCGGTCGGGGAATGCGGACTCGATTATGACCGAATGTTTTCGCCTAAGGATGTGCAGCTGAAAGTCTTTGAGCAGCAGATCGAACTGGCAGAAGAACTAAACAAGCCGTTGTTTTTGCATGAGCGCGACGCGGCAGAAGATTTTGCGGAGATCCTGAAACGACATAAAGACATCTGCTCCCGCGCCGTGGTGCATTGCTACACCGGAACCAGAGCAACGGCAGAACGCTATCTGGAGCTGGGCTGTAGGATCGGCATTACCGGCTGGGTATGCGATGACCGCCGCAACGGTGACCTGCTGGAAGCGCTGAAGGTGATCCCGGTGGAGCGTCTGATGGCAGAAACGGATGGCCCGTACCTGTTGCCCCGTGGCATCAAGGGACTGAAGAATCCGAACCTGCCGGAGAATATCGTGTATGTGGTCAGGAAAATAGCGGAAGTTAAGGGCGTTGAGGAAGATGAATTGAAACGAACCCTGCTGGAAAATACGAGGAAGTTCTTTCCGTTAGCAAATTGATTTTTTCTTGCCTTCCCCGAGGGAATGATCACGGCTTATGTTTGATTGCCACCCGCCGCAGGGAGGTACGGCCGTAAGCATCGGTTTCCTTGACATATTCGTAAGTGACACCGGAAGTGTCCGACGCATCCTTCTCTGCCTGATAGGCGCGCAGTTCCTCTTCGATCTGCGCGACAGGCGTTGGAAAGTCCAGACGATCGTGGATCTCGGCGGCGGAATAGCCCAGATCCGCCAGGTGGCGAATGGCGCCGCGACTGGCCATATCAAAAGTAAAATTTGATAATGCTTTTTGAAATATTTTATCGTTCTTGTCCATAGGTTGTATTATATCACATAAATCACACGGAGGTAGGTTTATGCGCAAAAGGATCGCAGTTTTACTGGGACAACCGGAAGTAGATCACCAGACGCACTTTGTGGAAGGTGTTATGCAGCGGGCACAGCAGGCGGATTTTGATGTGTGCTTATTTTCCATGATCCGTATGTATCAGAGTTCCGCAGCCAGAGAACAGAGTGATTCCAACATTTTCCGGCTGATCAATCCGGAAATGTTTGACGGTGTGATCCTTTTGATCGATACGATCCAGACACCGGGCGTGGCAGCCAAGATCGAGGAACAGGTAAAAGACAGATTCCGCGGAGCGTCGGTCTGTATTGATATCGGAAGCAAGTATTTCCCGACGGTGTGGACCGATGGCGCAGCCGGGATCTATAAGATGGTGGAGCACCTGATCAAGGAGCACCACTTTGAAGACATCGCATTTCTCGCCGGAAAAGAATGGCATCCGCATTCGCAGGAGCGTTTACAGGGCTACCGCGAAGCAATGGAGGCTTATGGTCTGCCCATTCGGGAAGACCGGATCTTTTACGGCGATTTTTGGTATACCAGCGGTAATGCCTGTGCGGAGCAGATGCTCAAAGACCGGGAACACCTGCCCCAGGCACTGGTTTGTGCCAATGACTGTATGGCCATCGGTTTCTGCGAAGAAATGGAAAAGCATGGCATCCATGTGCCGGAGGATATTGCGGTAACGGGATTTGACGCGACCGAAGAAGGCAAGACCAGCCCGCAGCCGCTGTCTTCCGTAAAGATTCCGTCAAAGGAACTGGGCGAACAGGCCGTGGAGTATCTGGCAGAGATGCTGAAGAACGGTTCGGCGGAAGCACCCAAGGTGGTTCCGGGTCTGTATATCGGCGGCAGCTGCGGCTGTGCATTTCATCAGGATGGCTATGCGGGGCGCAGACATCACTGGCGAAGTGAACTGTCCACGGACGGTTTTATGTCCGCAACCAATGAAATGACCGAGGATCTGATAATGCAGAATTCCTTTGCGGACTTTCTGCATATCGTATATTACTACCTGTATCAGCTGCAGCCCATCGAGGGCTTTGATCTGTGCCTGAACGACCAGTGGCTGATGCCTGGCGGTATTACGGAGAGCCGTCTGTTCCAGGCGGGCTACACACCGACCATGCTGCATGCCATTCATTACGGCGGGGAAGGTACGGATGGCCGTGTCAGTCTGCAGGAGACCTTTTCGACGAAGGATATGCTTCCGGAACTGCAGGAGGAATCCGAGTATCCGAGAGCATGGATGTTTAGCCCGATGTTTTTTGAGGCGGGCTGTTTTGGCTATGCGGTGGTCCGTTACGGAAAGGGACTGTTCGGATATGACCGTGCGTATCGCTGCTGGATCCGCTCCGTGGCCTGCGGATTGGAAGTGATCCGACGTGTGGAGACGGCCAAACTGCAGCGGTCAAACAGCGGCGGCGACCGACCGGAAGAAACACCGGCTCGCAGACGCAAGGCGGAGATACAGGAACTGTCGGATGCAGAGCGCGAAGATCTGAAAGAAGTGGCGCGGCTGCTGGATGAGAACCTGTTCAACTACTTCTTCCAGCCGATCGTCTATGCAAAGAACGGCGAGATCTATGCCTATGAGGCGCTGATGCGTGCAAAGACGGAAAAGAAGATCTCCCCGCTGCAGATCATCCGTTACGCGGGACTGATGAACCGCCTGGACGATGTGGAACGCCTGACGTTTATGAATGTCCTGAATTTCCTGAAAGAGCATGCGGATCAATTTGAAGGCAAGCGACTGTTCATCAACAGTATTCCGGGAACCACGCTGGATGCGGCGGATAAAGAAAAAGTGGATCAGGAACTGAAGATCCATTCCGCAACGGCGGTGGTGGAACTGACGGAAGAGGCGGAACTGGACGATGAGGCGCTGGAAGCAATGAAGGTGCGCTATAAGGAACTGGGGATCAATACCGCGGTCGATGACTACGGTACGGGCTATTCCAATATCGCCAATCTGCTGCGTTATATGCCCCAGTATGTAAAGATCGACCGTTCGCTTTTGTCCGGCATTCAGGACAATCCGCAGAAACAGCACTTTGTGCGTGAGATCGTTGAGTTTTCGCACGAGAACGGCATTATGGCTTTGGCGGAAGGCGTGGAGACCACGGAGGAGTTGCAGACCGTGATCCATCTGGGCGTGGATCTGATCCAGGGCTATTATACCGCAAGACCCAATCCGGAAGTGCTGCAGAGCATTGCGGAGCGGCCCAAGTCGGAGATCCTGCGTTACCAGAGAGAACGGCAGGATGGTGCGGAACACCGCGTATATACTGCAGGACGCATCGGACGCGTACTTTTGAGTAACCTGACCAGAGACAGCTTCAATACGATCCTGGTGGAGGGCGGAGAAAAGATCTATCGTGATATCACGATCGTCGGTACGCCGGGCAAAAAGACGGACATCCATCTGGAGGTGCGAAGCGGATACCACGGACGCATCACCTTGGAAAATGTAGGATTTACCAATATCAAGAACCGGCCATGTATTGATATCGGGGCGGATTGTTCCGTGGTGCTGGCGCTGGTTGGCGAAAACTCCCTAAAGGGCGGCGGCATCCTGGTACCGGATGGTGCGGAACTGCGCTTGGAAGGGGACGGCAATCTGGAGATCCGGGCGGATGAGAACAATTATTTCGGCATCGGTAACGGCTGGGAAGAAAAACACGGCAAACTGGAATTTTATCACGACGGTATACTGCGGATCGTTATGAACGGTCAGCGCGGCATCGGGATCGGCGCCGGACGCGGCGGAGAAATCTGCATCTACAGCGGTATGTACGAGATGGATCTCAACGGCAGTCAGACGGTGGGCATCGGTGCGGTTTCGGTTCCGGTGGATCTGAATATTCACAACTGCGATATGAAAGGCGATATCAATTCGGCCAGAGCAGTCTTTGCAGGCAGTTACGAACAGAGCGCAAAGGTGACGGTGGATCGGGCAACGGTGACCTGTATGATGGGTGGAGATACCCAGGTGGCACTCGGTACGGTATTCGGCCCGTCGGCGGAGGTGCTGATCCGGCATGCCAATGCCCGTATGGATCTGCAGGCGGACGGCGCGACGATCGTGGGTGCACGGAACGGAAAGACCGATTTTCGTGTGGATACGGCGATGGTCCGGATCGAGGGAAGCGGAAAGAATGCCTATGCGTTCGGCGGTGATAATGAGGACACCGATGCCGAGTTCTTCAATGCGGATCTTCGTATCAAACTGCGAAATAACAGCGGTATGGACAGCCGGGTGCAGGAAGACCGTATCCGTCTGACCAACGGCAGACAGGAGATCGAGGTCAACGGAAAGCTGATCGAGCGGAAGGTGGAGATCCTGAACTATTAAAATCCCGTATTTACCGCAGAACGGAATTGTGATACACTAAACCTTTAGGGTTTAAAAGCAACGGGGCGGAGGTTTCTGCGTCCCCGGTGAAAGAAAGACAAAAGGAGAGGCAGGAAGATGAAGGAACTGATGTTGGGAAACAAGGCCTTTGCGCGTGGTCTGTACGAAGCGGGCTGCTGTTTTGTTTCCTCTTATCCCGGAACACCCAGTACCGAAGTGACCGAAGAAGCAGCAAAGTATGATGAGATTTACTGTGAATGGGCACCCAATGAAAAAGTAGCTATGGAGGCGGCATTCGGCGCATCCTTATCCGGCAGAAGATCGTTCTGCGGTATGAAACATGTAGGTTTGAATGTGGCAGCAGACCCGCTGTATACCATGTCCTATACCGGCGTAAACGGCGGTGTTGTGATCTGTGTAGCGGACGATGCAGGCATGCATTCTTCCCAGAACGAGCAGGATTCCCGCCATCACGCGATCGCGGCAAAGGTTCCGATGCTGGAGCCGTCCGATTCCGCAGAGGCGCTGGCATTTGCAAAACTGGCATATCAGATCTCCGAAGATTTTGATACACCGGTCATTATGAAGATGTGTACACGAGTGGCACACAGCCAGTCGGTGGTAGAGATTTCCGAGCGTGTGGTGCCGGAGCGCAAGGCTTATGAGAAAAATATCCCGAAGTATGTTATGATGCCGGGCAATGCGATCCGTCGTCATCCGTTCGTAGAGGAGCGTACCCGCAAGTTGCGTGAGTGGGCAGAGACCTCCGGGATCAACCGTGTGGAAATGGGCGGTACCGAAGTGGGTATCATCACACATTCTACATCCTATCAGTATGTAAAAGAAGTATTCGGCGACAGCGTATCCGTTCTGAAACTGGGTATGGTCAATCCGTTGCCGGAGAAGATGATCAAAGATTTCGCATCCAAAGTAAAGAAACTGGTGGTGGTAGAGGAATTGGATCCCATCATCGAAAACCACTGCAAAGCACTGGGACTGACCGTTTCCGGCAAGGACATCCTGCCGATGGAGGGCGAGTTCTCCCAGAATATGCTGCGCAAGCTGTTTGAAAAAGAAGTGCCGGCAGGCAATGCGATCGAGGATACCATCCCGATGCGTCCGCCGGTGATGTGTGCAGGCTGCCCGCACAGAGGTCTGTTCTACACACTCAATAAGAATAAATGCACGGTACTGGGCGATATCGGCTGCTACACCCTGGGTGCGGTAGCTCCGCTGTCCGCGATCGATATGACCCTGTGCATGGGCGCTTCCGTCAGCGCGATCCACGGTTACAACATCGCCGGGGATGGTGCAAACGAAGGCAAGACCGTAGCGGTGATCGGTGATTCCACCTTTATGCATTCCGGTATGACCGGTCTGGCAAACATCGCTTACAACCAGTCCAATTCGACGGTGATCATTCTGGACAACTCCATCACCGGTATGACGGGACATCAGCAGAACCCGACCACCGGCTACAATATCAAGGGCGACCCGGCCGGCAAGATCGATCTGGAAGCGCTGTGCAGAGCTATGGGCTTCAACCGCGTACGCGTGGTGGATCCGTACGATCTGAAGGCCTGCGATACCGCAGTGAAGGAAGAACTGGCTGCAAACGAGCCTTCCGTGATCATTTCCAGAAGACCGTGCGCACTGCTGAAGTATGTAAAGCACAATGCACCGCTGACCGTAAATGCGGATAAGTGCGTGGGCTGCAAGTCCTGTATGCGCATCGGCTGCCCGGCCATCTCCATCAAGGACGGCAAGGCACGCGTGGATGCAACTCTGTGCGTAGGCTGCGGCGTTTGCGAGCAGATGTGCGGCGTGAAAGCATTTGAGAGTACCAAGAAGGAGGCCATCTGAAATGAGTGAGACTAAGAATGTAATGATCGTAGGCGTGGGTGGCCAGGGATCTTTGTTGGCAAGTAAGCTGTTGGGCAAACTGCTTTTGGACGCAGGCTATGATGTAAAGGTTTCCGAAGTGCATGGTATGAGCCAGCGCGGCGGTAGCGTAGTAACGTATGTACGTTATGGCGAGAAAGTATACTCTCCCGTAATCGACAAGGGCGAGGCGGATTATATCGTATCGTTTGAATTGCTGGAAGCTGCAAGATGGCTGCCGTATCTGAAGAAGGATGGCCAGATCGTGACCAATATCCAGCAGATCGATCCGATGCCGGTCATCACCGGAGCACAGGAATATCCGACGGATCTGGTGGCAAAGATGAAAGCCACCGGAGCAAAAGTGGATGCACTGGATTGTCTGGCACTGGCAGAACAGGCCGGATCCTCCAAGGCAGTTAACATCGTATTGATGGGCAGACTGTCACATTATTTCAACATGCCGGAAGAAGCCTGGCAGAAAGCAATGGAAGCCATGGTACCGGCCAAGTTCCTGGAGATGAACAAGAAGGCGTTCGAACTGGGAAAGAATGCGTAATACGCAGAGGAGGTTTTTTCACCAATGGAGAATTATTTCCAGAAAGAGATTGAATGTGCTTCACGCGAAGAGATCGTAGCCATTCAAAGCAAGAAACTGGTAGAGCAGGTACACCATGTATGGGAGAATGTACCGTACTACCGCAAAAAGATGGAAGAGGCAGGCGTTACACCGGAGGACATCAAGGGCATCGACGACCTGCATAAACTGCCTTTCTTATCCAAAGACGACCTGCGGGATGCATATCCGTACGGTCTGATGGGCGTACCCAAGGAAGACGTAGTGCGTATCCATTCCACATCCGGAACCACCGGCAAGCGCGTGATCGCGTTCTACACCCAGGGCGATATTGACCTGTGGGAGGACTGCTGCGCAAGAGCACTGATGGCAGCAGGCGCGACCAAAGAGGATGTTTGCCAGGTATCTTACGGTTTCGGACTTTTCACCGGCGGTGCCGGCTTGAACGGCGGCAGCCACAAGGTGGGCTGTATGACCGTGCCGATGTCTTCGGGTAATACCGAGCGTCAGATCATGTTCATTCGTGACCTCAATGCATCCATCATCTGCTGCACACCCAGTTATGCGGCATATCTCGGCGAGAGCATGAAGGAAATGGGGCTCACTCCGGAGGATATCCCTCTGAAGGCCGGTATCTTCGGTGCAGAGGCGTGGAGCGAGGAGATGCGTAAGGACATCGAAAAGACCCTGGGCATCAAGGCATACGATATTTACGGACTGACCGAGCTTTCCGGACCGGGCGTGGCATTTGAGTGCAGCGCACAGAACGGAATGCACATCAACGAAGACCACTTTATCGCAGAGATCATCGATCCCAAGACCCACGAAGTATTACCGGACGGCCAGCAGGGCGAACTGGTATTTACGGCGATCGACAAGAAGGGCTTCCCGATGATCCGTTACCGTACCAAGGATATCTGCACGCTGCATCGTGAGAAATGCCCTTGCGGACGTACCCACGTAAAGATGGAGAAGCCGAAGGGACGTTCCGACGATATGCTTATCATCCGCGGCGTTAACGTATTCCCGTCCCAGATCGAGGCAGTGCTTTTGGAGAACGGTTATCAGGCAAACTACCAGATCATCGTGGACCGCGTAAACAACAACGATACGCTGGATGTACATGTAGAGATGACTCCGGAGATGTTTACCGATAACGTAAACGAGATCACCAAGCGCCAGAACGACCTGGTAGCCGGAATGAAGAGCATGCTGGGCATCAAAGCAAAGGTAACGCTGGTTGCACCGAAGAGCATTACCCGCAGCGAAGGCAAGGCAGTACGCGTAATCGATAATCGTAAGATCTGAACCCATAATGTGCCTTCCCCCTTTTAGGGGGAAGGTGCCCGAAGGGCGGATGAGGACACATCTTAGGAAGGGGCCCACGAAGTGGGAAGGTTTCCTGAGATATTCGTAAGGGGGGACCCGCTTGCGGGGGGATTCCTTACGATGTGGAACAATAGGAAAGTATAATGATAAGCAAGGGGGTACAAAACATGAGCGTAAAACAAATATCCATTTTCTTAGAGAACAAACCGGGCAAGATGTGTGAGATGACCGATGTCCTGGCAGCGAACAAGATCAATATGCGTGCGCTGTCCCTGGCAGAGACCGACGGTTTCGGCATCGTACGTATCATCGTGGATGATGTGTATGAGGCAACCACGGTTCTGAAGGATGCCGGCTACATCAACAAGCTGACCAGCGTTCTGGTAGTGGAACTGCCGGACGTACCGGGCGGTCTGAACCAGATCCTGAAGGTATTTGCCGAAAATCAGATCAATCTCGAATACATCTATGCGCTTTCGGCAGAAAGTTCGCTGGATAAGGCGTATATGGTCTTCCGCGTGAGCGATCACAAGACGGCGGAGGCATCCCTGACCAGAGCCGGCATCAAGGTGCTGACCCAGGAAGATATCGCCAAACTGTAAGAAAATCAATACTTCAGATTACTTAAAAGGTGTCCCCCAAAGGACACCTTTTTTGGTTCACCCCCGACAGATTTTAGGTGGTCGTCAGAGTATTCAAAAAAATTCGGGTATTCTTGTGTATTTTTATGGGGTGTGAGACAGCGTGTTCTATGGTAAAATCAACCTAATTGTTTTTAAAATCCAATAATATTCTAAATCGCAGGAGGTTCTGGAATGGAAGCAGGTTTTGTCGGTATTGATCTTGGTACATCATCCGTAAAATTGATCTTGATGGATGAGAACGGACACATCGTTCGTACGGTGTCCAAAGAATATCCTATTAGTTTCCCGAAGCCGGGCTGGTCGGAGCAGAATCCGGAAGACTGGTTTGCGCAGTCGGTAGCAGGCTTGAAGGAGTTGACCGCAGGCAATGAAGATAAGGTAAAGGGCATCAGCTTCGGTGGCCAGATGCATGGTCTGGTTTGCCTGGATGCACAGGATAACGTGATCCGTCCGGCCATTCTCTGGAATGACGGTCGTACTATGAAGGAGTGCGAGTACTTAAACGGTACCATCGGCCGTGATGTATTGTCTGCCGAGACCGGAAATATCGCATTCGCAGGTTTCACCGCACCGAAGGTGCTGTGGATGAAGGAAAATGAGCCGGAGAACTTCGCAAAGATCGCAAAGATCATGCTGCCGAAGGATTATCTGGCATATCGTCTGAGCGGCGTACACGCAACGGATGTTTCCGATGCTTCCGGTATGCTGTTGTTTGACGTACAGAATCGTAAGTGGTCTGAGAAGATGTGTGAGATCTGCAGCGTGAAGCCGGAATGGCTGGCAAAGATCTTTGAAAGCTATGAAGTGATCGGCACTCTGCGTGCAGATGTGGCTTCCCAGCTGGGCCTGTCCACCGATGTCAAGGTGATCGCAGGTGCAGGCGACAATGCGGCAGCAGCGATCGGTACCGGTACGGTAGGCGACGGCGACTGCAACATTTCCCTGGGAACCAGCGGAACCATCTTCATTTCTTCCAACAAGTATTCCGTGGATCCGCAGAATGCTCTGCATTCCTTTGCACATGCAAACGGCAGATATCACCTGATGGGCTGCATGCTTTCCGCTGCATCCTGCAACCAGTGGTGGATGGGTGATATCCAGAGAGATAAGGATTTTGCAGCTGCACAGGCCGAGATCAAGGAACTGGGCAACAATCATGTATACTTCCTGCCGTATCTGATGGGCGAGCGTTCCCCGCACAACGATCCGCAGGCAAGAGGCGCATTTGTAGGTATGAGTATGGATACCAGCCGTGCAGATATGCTGCAGGCGGTTTATGAAGGCGTGGCATTCGGTCTGCGTGATTCCTTTGAAGTAGCAAAGGCATCCGGCATCGTGATCCCGCGTACCAAGATCTGCGGCGGTGGCGCAAAGAGCCCGCTGTGGAGAAAGATCATGGCAAACGTATTCAATATCTCCGTTGACTCCATCGAGAGCGAGGAAGGTCCGGCACTGGGCGGCGCTATGCTGGCAGCGGTCGGCTGCGGACATTTTGCATCCGTAGAAGATGCGGCAGCCAAGATCGTAAAGGTGATCGGAACGGTAGAGCCGGAGAAGGAACTGGCAGAGCGTTACGAAGAGAGATACCAGTCCTTCAAGAAGATTTATCCGGCATTGAAGCCGATCTATCCGCAGTTATAAGAAACACTGTCGTCTCACCCGGTGGGGATAGTCTCCCAACCGGGCGGGGCGTTTTTTTAAGAGAAAAGGGTCTTGTTTGGGGGAATGTATGTTAAGAATCGCAGTTACAGAGAATGGTAAAGTAAGAGGGTTGCCGGGCAATGATCCCCGGATCACCTCGTTTAAGGGGATTCCGTTTGCGGCACCGCCGGTAGGAAAGAACCGTTGGCGTGCACCGCAGCCCTGCGAGAACTGGGAAGGTATCCGGGATGCATTTGAGTTCGGACCGATCTCCGTTCAGGATACACCGGGTCTGGGAACGGATGTTTATTGTAAAGAATGGCATGTGGATCCGGACATTCCGATGAGTGAGGATTGCCTCTATCTGAATGTTTGGACACCGGCAAAGAAAACGGATGAAAAACTGCCGGTACTGGTATGGTATTTCGGCGGCGGCTTCCAGTGGGGCTACACCGCAGAGATGGAGTTTGACGGAGAGCGTCTGGCCTCCCGCGGTATCATCGTCGTCAGCGTGAACTATCGTCTGGGTGCGCTGGGATTTTTATCCCATCCCGAGATCACGGCGGAAGCACCGGAGGCACCGGGCAATTTCGGATTTTTGGACCAGCAGGCAGGTCTGCGCTGGGTAGCGAGAAACATCGCGGCATTCGGCGGTGATCCGGATCGTATCACGATCGCGGGACAGTCGGCCGGCGGTGCCAGCGTTATGAACCAGATCACCTGTAAGGAAAACTTCGGGCTGATCAAGGGCGCTTTGATCTACAGCGGTATCATCCGCTTCACCAAAGAGGAAGTTGAGCGGGCAAAGTTTTTGCCGGGCTCGCCGGACATTGATATTTTCTTTCCGGCAACACTGGATAAGGCAGAAAAGAAAGGCGCGGATTTCTTTGAATATCTGGGCGTAAAGACGCTGGAAGAGGCGCGTGCCTTAGATCCGCTCGTGATCCGCGATAAATATGCAAGATTCCGTGACGAACGCGGTATGTTCGTGGGCATTCAGGACGGCAAGTTCTGCGTGGGCGATCCGGTAGAGCGGCTTGCCAACGGCGATTGCATCGACGGCCCGATCATCAGCGGTAACACCACCGATGAGTTCATCATGGACGGCATCAATACCGTGGAAAGAGCGGTAAAGACCACCTTTAACGATGCGCTGAAAAAGGATCCGTCCCGCAAGCTGTATTATTACCGCTTCGGACCGGATATGCCGGGGGATGATCATCCGGGATGTTTCCATTCGGTGGATCTGTGGTTCTTCTTTGAAACACTGATGAAATGCTGGCGCCCGCTGCAGGGACGGCATTTTGATCTGGCAAGACAGATGGCAAACTATGTTGCCAACTTTGTAAAATACGGCGATCCGAACGGAAACGATGCGGACGGATCGGCACTGCCGGAGTGGAAACCGTATACAACGGCAGAACGTAATGAAATGAACTTTGTATCGGAAGGTGCGGTACCCGGCATCGAGGCTGCACGCCCGAAGCAGGTGTACAATCCGTATATGCCGAACTGGGAGTATGTTCCCGACGGTGAGCCGCATGTCTTCGGCGACCGTGTTTATGTGTACGGATCCCACGACCGCTTTAACGGCGAGACCTTCTGCTTAAACGATTACATCTGCTGGTCAGCACCGGTATATAACCTGAAAGACTGGCGTTATGAAGGCGTGATCTATCGCAAGACGCAGGATCCGCTCAATCCGGACGGGCATATGTGCCTGTATGCACCGGACGTGGCGCAGGGTGCGGACGGTCGTTACTACCTGTACTATGTGCTGGATAAGGTAAGTGTGGTATCCGTAGCGGTATGCGATACTCCGGCCGGCAAGTTTGAGTACCTGGGCAATGTAAAATATCCCGACGGTACGCTGCTTGGCAACAAGGAAGGGGATGAGCCGCAGTTCGATCCGGGCGTACTGTTCGAAAACGGACAGGTATATCTCTTTACCGGTTTCTGCGGTCAGACGGACAAGAGCCGCCACGGCGCAATGCTGACGGTACTGGAGAGCGATATGCTTACCATCAAAAAAGCACCGCAGTTTGTGGCACCGGGCAAGTGCTATTCGGAAGGCACTCCGTTTGAAGGGCATGCGTTCTTTGAGGCGCCGTCCATTCGCAAGCGGAACGGAAAATATTACTTTATCTATTCTTCCGAGGTGATGCACGAACTGTGCTATGCCGTATCCGACAGCCCGGAAGGGCCGTATACCTACGGCGGCGTGATCATCAGCAACTGCGATAAGGGTATCGCGGACGGTAAGCCGGCAGATCAGTCCATGGCTTATGGTGCAAATAATCACGGCAGTATTGAAGAAATTGACGGAAAGTGGTATATTTTCTATCATAGGCATACAAATGCAAACTGGTACTCCAGACAGGCTTGCGCGGAGCAGATCGCATTTGATGAAAACGGTTTGATCCCGCAGGCTCGTATGAGTTCGTGTGGCTTGAACGGCGGACCGCTTTCGGATGTGGGAGAGATCCCGGCATATATTGCGTGCCATCTGTACACGGATAAGCATGACATTTATGTGGGTGACCAGAGTGCTCCCAGAGTGATCCAGGATCGTGCGGACGGCTTCGGAGCGGAGAGTTACATCGCGCATCTGTGTGACGGAGCGACGATGGGCTATCGCAGTTTCCTCTGCAAGGGCGTGACCGGCCTGCGTATTCAGATGATCGGTTATCTGCGCGGCGTATTTGAAATCCGTACCGCCTGGGACGGACCGGTGCTGGGAACGATCCGGACGGATAATGCAAATATCTGGACGGCCTGTGAAACCAAACTGAGCATACCGGATGGTGTGCAGGACCTGTACCTCACATTCCGTGGGGATGGAACAGGCGGATTAAAGTGCTTTGAATTTTTACATTCATAATATTATTTTTATCCAAGAAAGGAAGGTAATTTTGTAATGGCAATGGAAAACATCGCAAAAGTAAAACTTGGTATCGTTGCAGTCAGCCGTGACTGCTTCCCGGAGAGCCTCTCCGTGAACCGCAGAAAGGCGCTGGTAGCTGCTTACGCAAAGAAGTATGATGCAGCAGATATCTATGAGTGCCCGATCTGCATCGTAGAGAGCGAGATCCACATGGTTCAGGCTTTGGAGGATATCAAGAAGGCAGGCTGTAACGCACTGTGCGTATACCTGGGCAACTTCGGTCCGGAAATCTCCGAGACCCTGTTGGCTAAGCACTTTGACGGACCGAAGATCTTCGTAGCAGCTGCAGAAGAGACACAGGATTCCCTGTTGGATGATCGTGGTGATGCATACTGCGGTCTGTTGAACGCAAGCTACAACCTGAAGCTTCGTAATGTTAAGGCATACATCCCGGAGAACCCGGTAGGTGATGCTGAGGATCTGGCAGATGAGCTGAACGCATTCCTGCCGATCGCTCGTACTCTGATCAGCCTGGCTGACCTGAAGATCATCTCCTTCGGTCCTCGTCCGATGAACTTCCTGGCTTGCAACGCTCCGATCAAGCAGCTGTACAACCTGGGTGTTGAGATCGAAGAGAACTCCGAGCTGGATCTGTTCGAAGCATTCAACAAGCATGCAGGCGATCCGCGTATCGCAGATGTAGTTGCAGATATGGAGAAGGAACTGGGCGCAGGCAACAAGAAGAGCGAGATCCTGCCGAAGCTGGCTCAGTATGAGCTGACCCTGCTTGACTGGGTAGAGGCTCACAAGGGCTATCGTAAATATGTTGCCATCGCTGGTAAGTGCTGGCCGGCATTCCAGACACAGTTCGGTTTCGTTCCGTGCTATGTAAACAGCCGTCTGACCGGTCGTGGTATCCCGGTAAGCTGTGAAGTAGATATCTACGGCTGCCTGAGCGAGTTCGTTGGTACCTGTGTATCCGACGATATTGTTACCCTGCTGGATATCAACAACTCCGTTCCGAAGGATATGTACAACGAGTCCATCAAGGGCAAGTTCGATTATCAGCACAGCGATACCTTCATGGGATTCCACTGCGGCAATACCTGCTCCAAGAAGATGGCATTCTGTGAGATGAAGAACCAGAAGATCATGGCAAGAGCACTTCCGGTAGAGGTTACCAACGGAACTCTGGAAGGCGATATCGCTCCGGGCGAGATCACATTCTTCCGTCTGCAGAGCACCGCTGACGGTCTGATCCGTGCATATGTAGCAGAAGGCGAGATCCTTCCGGTAGCTACCCGTTCCTTCGGTGGTATCGCAGTATTCGCGATCAACGAGATGGGCCGTTTCTATCGTCACGTACTGATCGAGAAGAACTACCCGCATCACGGTGCAGTAGCATTCGGTCACTATGGAAAGGCTCTGTATGAGGTATTCAAGTATATCGGTGTTCCGGTAGAGGATATCAACTACAACCAGCCGAAGAGCCTGCCGTACCCGACGGAGAACCCGTTCAAGTAAGATTTAGATGAATCGATTTCTGAACAACTTAAAACTTGGTCAGAAACTCTATGTATTGTTTATTGTAGGGGTTTTAATCCCCATGTTCATCACAGACTGGATGATATTGCACAATATCATCCAGTCTTCTAATGATACGGTTCGAAATGAAATGGAAAAGTGCGCGAACGCCGTCGAATACGGATTGCAGAAGCATCTGGAGTATCCGGTGACGATCGCGCATAATTTGTATAAAAGCCAGGTCATGGAGGACTTTCTGAATAAGAAATACGAAAGCGCCGCGGAATATTACGAGGCGTTTTACCGTTTGAAGAGTTCCCTTTTGTTCGACAGCAACATCGGTATCGAGGGCGGTAATCTGTCCATCTATGCCGACAATCCCACGATCGTAAACGGCAGCGGTTTTTACCGGTTGGATACGGAAAAAGACAGCGACTGGTACCGCGCGTTTGAAAAAGAAAACCGGCAGAGTTCCCTGCAGTTTATATATGAACCGGCATCCCTTACGGATCGCAGTATGCGACGCAAGGTGGTGCTTTTTATGCGTATGGATATGGAGTCTTTCAAGGGCTGTGAAAAGATCCTGCGTCTGGAGCTGGATTACGAAGGTCTGGCAAAGGTATTACAGGATCTGGATACGGTCAATCAGAACCGCAGCATCGAGGTCACCAAGGAATCCACGATCGTGCTCAGCGATAAAAGCAGCAGTGAGAAAAACCAGCCATACGATCGGGTGGAGCATATTGAAAACGGCACCTACCGCAAAGCCATTACTTTGTACGATCAGACCTTAACGATCAATGTGCTGCCGGAAAAGGGCAGAGAATGGCACTTCTTTAAAGAAAACGGAATGAAGTTCCTGATCATGCTTTTGATCAACATCGTGCTGCCGCTGGTGATGTTGCGTATGATCGAAAATTCCATTACGCGTCGTATCCTGCTGTTGGAGCAGTCCTTTGAAAAGGAAAACGATGAGAACGAACTGGAACTGATCACGCGTATCGAAGGCGATGACGAGATCGCGAGCCTGACACGAAGCTACAATAATATGGCGATGCGTATGAATGAGCTGATCGATACGGTCTTTAAAGATAAGCTGCACGAGCAGGAGATCAACATTGCGCGACAGAACGCCGAACTGTTGGCGCTGCACAGCCAGATCAACCCGCACTTTTTGTTCAATGCGCTGGAGAGCATCCGTATGCACAGCCTGCTGCGCGGGGAGAAAGAAACGGCGGATATGGTCGGCAAACTGGCGGTGATGGAGCGTACCTACGTGAACTGGGGCGGGGATGCGATCAGCATCGGTAAGGAGATGGAATTTGTGCAGGCCTATCTGACACTGCAGAAATACCGCTTCGGCGACCGTCTGAATTATGAGATCTCGGTGGATCCCGATTGCGAGCAGTTTGGTATCCCGAAACTGACGATCGTCACCTTTGTGGAGAACGCGTGCATTCACGGAGTGGAGAGCAAATCCACGCCGGGCTGGATCTTTTGCCGGGCCTACAAGCAGAAGAACAAGATGTGCATCGAGATCGAAGATACCGGCGAAGGAATGGACGAAGACGAACTTGCGGAGTTGAATAACCGCATCAAAAATGTTACGATAGAAGATATGAAAAATAAAAAACATGTCGGTACGATGAATGCCTATCTGCGTCTGAAAAAAACGACGAAGGGGCTGGTGGACTTTGAGATCTCTTCCGAAAAGGGAGTGGGAACTATGGTCCGTATCGTATTACCGTTGGAGATTCGCATATGAGAGTTTTGCTGGTAGATGATGAGCCGGTGATCACACAGGGACTGACGCTTTTGATCGATTGGGCGGCAGAGGGCTGTGAGATCGTGGGCAGCGTAAAAAACGGAGAAGAAGCCATCGCGTTTCTGCAAAAGGAAAAGGTCGATCTGGTCGTTACGGATATCCGTATGCCGGTGTGCAACGGACTGGAATTGCTGGAGCGCGTCAAAAAAGAGCATATCTCAAACGCATATTTTATCGTGATGAGCGGTTTTGATGAGTTTGATTATGCAAGACAGGCGCTGCGTTTCGGTTGCATCGATTATATCGTAAAACCCGTAGATAAAGACGAGTTGCTGGCTGCGGTGCGTAAGGTGCGTCAGCTGGATGAGCGGTATAAGGAAGAGGAAGAACGCATCTCGGAGCTGGAGCAGGCGAGACAGGATCAGAACGGCATCGCCCGACTGATCGGTACTTATGATATGTCCGGGTCGAACTGTACCATCATCTGCAAGGAAAAGATGGATCTGCTGGCTGCTGCGATCGAAGAGAACAACACGGTTGAGATCGAGCGCAATGTGAATGTATTTTACCGCGAGATCCGTGAGAAGCAGATCACGGAAGAGTCGGTGGATTTCAATATCTCGTATCTGCTGTTTCAGCTGATCCACATCGCAACGGAGCAGGATGACGAGATCAACCAGGAAGAGATCATGCGTTTCATCGGTGAGAGCTCTTTCCAGGAGGGCAAGATCAAAGAGAGCAGTGAATATATGCTGCGGTTCTGCCTGGAGTATGCCGAGTATATCTCCCAGTTGCGGGGACGTGCGGCACAGGGCGTATTGCGCGATGTGGAAAAAGAGATCAAGAGCCGCTATGCCGAAAATATCAGTCTGCGTGAGATGAGCCAGAAGTATTTCATCAACAACGCGTACCTGGGGCAGATCTTTAAGAAAAAATACGGACAGTCCTTCAAGGATTATCTGACGGATACACGCATCCATGAAGCGGCGAAACTGCTGGCCACCACGGATAAAAAGATCATACAGATCGCGGAAGAAGTGGGATACAAGGACAGCGATTATTTCGTGCAGAAATTCATTGAGCGGAAAGGCTGTACGCCGTCGAAATACCGAAGAGATCAGGGGAACCGGAACGGATGAGAAAAAGAGTGTTCTTCGGATCCTTTTTGACGGCTATGCTGATGCTGACGACCGGATGCAGCAATGGCGGAAAGGACCCGTTAACGGATCCGGGGCAGAATGCCGGTGGGGAAACAGCCACGGTGCTTTCTACCGAGGGCATTACGGATTTTACCTTTTATGGTGTAAAGCCGCGACCGGAGATCAATGAATATAACGATGTTCGCGAGATCATTGCCCAAAAGACCGGAGTGCGTCTGTGGGAGAGTTGGTTGAACCTGCAAAGCGGACAGAGCGAAGAAGAAGCGATCATCAGTCTGATCGCCGGCGGAGAATATCCCGACCTGATCGATGGCGGTGACGGATCCTCGATCCTTTATGAGCAGGGCGTACTGATCCCCTGGGATGAGTATCTGGCGAGCGGAAAATATCCGAACCTGACAAATTACTATACACCGGAAGAGTGGGACAAGTTCCGACAGGCGGACGGGCATATCTACTGGTGTAATGTATTCCAGAATACCAAGGGCGCATCCACGGCGACCATGCATAACGACGAGGCGTTCTGGATCCAGACAAGAGTACTGGCCTGGGATAATTATCCCAAGATCGAGACACTGGATGAATATTTTGATCTACTGGAGCGCTATTATGCGGCCAACCCGACGGATGTGGATCCGCAGGGCAACGAAAGGGAGCTGATCCCGTATACCTGTCTGTGCGAGAAGGGACGGTTCTTCTGCATCGAGAATGCGCCGCAGTTTTTGGACGGCTATCCGAATGACGGTACGGTCATTGTGGACTATACCACCGATCCGGAGCATCCGACCATCGTGGATTACAACACTACACCGACGGCAAGACGATATTTTGCCAAACTGAACGAGGAATACAAAAGAGGTATCCTGGATAAGGAATTTGCTACGCAGAGCTATGAGGAATACCTGGCAAAGATCGCAGACGGCCGTGTGCTCGGGATGTGTGACCAGTATTGGGATTTTATGGATGTCCTGGATACACAGAAGCAGCTGGGCGTAGATCTGATGGGATGCAGCTATGTTCCGCTGGGACTCACGATCGACAAGGGAATGGAGAACCGCTGGCATACCTACGGAGACACATTGAATGTAAGTTCCGGGGTGGCCGTGACGACCGGCTGCAAAGATCCGGAACTGGCGTTTTCTTTCTTAAACGCGATGCTGGATCAGGACATTCACGATCTGCGTTTCTGGGGTGTCAAGGGCGTGGATTATCTGGTCGGAGATGACGGGCTTTATTACCGCACGGAGGAAATACGGCAACGCGTTTCCGATGATGCGTACAAAAAGAGTCATCTGTGTATGTACGGATATATGCCGCAGTACGGCGGCACCAGCGCGGACGGCAGAAACGCGAATATGCCGAACGAGCAGCCCTCCGAGTTTAAGGAGAGTCTGGCAGAACCGCTGGCGGAATGTTTTGCGGCATATAACATAAAAACATATCCGCAGATGATCGGCTCCGTAAAAGAGGAGAATCGGCCGTGGTTTCCGATGTGGTCGTATTCCAACGGTCTGACCAGTGATACGCCGGGCGGAGAGGCCTGGGCAAGGATACAGGAGACCAAGCAGCTGTGGATCCCGATGCTGGTGATGAGTGAGCATTTTTCGGTAGACTGGGATGCGTATATGAAAGAATACAACGAATGTCATCCGCAGGATTTTTTGAATGAAATGCAAAAGGAACTGAACCGTCGTGCAAATAAATAAGCGACGGCAGAAAATACAAAATCATTTTAGGAGGAACAAGGTATGAAATTATCGATCGATCCGGGGCAGAAATTGGGGCATATCAATCCGGAACTGCAGGGACACTTTTCCGAGCACTTGGGAAGATGCATCTATGAAGGACTTTATGTAGGAGAGAATAACAAGGACATCCCGCATGTAAACGGTATGCGTGTCGATGTGGTGGAAGCGCTTAAACAGATCCACATTCCTGTACTGCGTTGGCCGGGCGGCTGCTTTGCAGATGAGTATCACTGGAAAGACGGTATCGGCCCGAAGGAAAGCCGCAAGAAGATGATCAACACCCATTGGGGCGGTGTAGTGGAAGATAACAGCTTTGGTACACACGAGTTTATGGAACTGTGCCGTCAGCTGGGCTGCAAGACCTATGTAAACGGTAATGTGGGCAGCGGTACCGTGCAGGAGATGAGCGAGTGGGTAGAGTATATGACCTTTGAAGGCGTATCTCCGATGGCAGACCTGCGTGCGGCAAACGGCCACAAGGAGCCGTGGACCGTGGATTATTTCGGTGTCGGCAACGAGAACTGGGGCTGTGGCGGTAACATGACTGCAGAGTATTACGCAAACCTGTATCGTCGTTATCAGACCTATGTACGAAACTATGATCCGAAGAAGCCGATCCGGAAGATCTGCTGCGGTTCTGACGGTTACGATATGGAATGGCCGGATAAGGTAATGAAGATCTGCTTCCAGTCTCAGGAACAGTTCCACGGTTTTATGGACGGTATCTCCCTGCACTATTACACTCTGCCGGGTGACTGGACCGTAAAGGGCAGCGCAACGGAGTTTGATGAGAAAGACTGGTATCGTACTCTGGCGAAGACCCTCAAGATGGAAGACCGCATCAAGATCAACGAAGCGATCATGGACAAGCACGACAAGAAGAACAAAGTCGGCCTGATCATCGATGAGTGGGGCAGCTGGTATGATGTAGAGCCGGGCACCAATCCGGGATTTTTGTATCAGCAGAACACGGTTCGTGACGCATTGATCGCCGGCCTGAACCTGAACCTGTTCAACAAGCACTGCAGACGCGTAAAGATGGCAAATATCGCACAGCTCGTTAACGTATTGCAGGCAGTGATCCTGACCGACGGCGACAAGATGATCAAGACACCGACCTATCATGTATTTGATATGTACAAGTATCATCAGGATGCAGAACTGGTACAGAGCAGCATCGATACCGAGCAGATCGGTGTGGAAGATGAGTGGAAGATCCCGTTCGTACAGGAATCCGTATCTCTGGGCAAAGACGGCAAGCTGCATATCACGCTGTGCAACACTTCCGTAGATAAGGACGCTCCGATCGAGGCATCTTTCGCAGATACCGTGATCAAGTCCGTAAGCGGCGAGATCGTTGGCGGCGAGATCCACGAGCACAACACCTTCGATACTCCGGACTGTGTTGTAAAGAAGAACTTCGAGCAGTTCAAGGTAGAGGATGCATCTCACTTAAGCATCACCCTGCCGCACAGCAGCGTTGTACATCTGGCAGTTGAGATCTAAGGAAATTTAAAAGAGATATGCTCCCCGACTGTTTTTAGGACAGCCGGGGGTTTTTGTAAAAAAGGAGAGTATGAGGGGATGGAAAAGAAACCGGAGGTCAGAATCATCAACCGTTGTCAGTATTGGGAAAATACCTTTACGGATTTTCGTGTGCAGGTGGTCAAGCCGGAGTGTCCGGAGATTACGAAGGTCGTAAATTATGGTTTTATGACACCGTATCTTCTGGTGTTTGAAGAAAAGGAATTGTCCGGAGAGGAAGCGGTAGCATTTGCGGAAAAGACCGGGCTGGCCGAGATTGCAAAGCCGTATGGCGGAACGGTCGTTTTTGTATATCCTGTCGGAACGGACGGCTGGAATGGTGCGAAAGAAGATCTCTTTGCATCGGTGATCGCCGAGAGTAAGATCGGTCAGTATTATGAAGACGGTATGACCAGAGCCAGAGATCGTTTTACCGGAGCATGGGGAGAGTATTACATTCGCGGCGCGTTGCACCGGACGATCGTGTTTGGAAATGGTGCGTCTGCAGATTATCTCGCACGTAATTGTCTCAAGACGATCGAAGGCGAAGGATTGTACGGAAAGGGCGATATTACGCCGGTGACATTGGTACTGGAAAATCTGAGTGTGATCCCGACACC
>CAMJAP010000026.1 GCA_946403625.1 uncultured Lachnospiraceae bacterium | reverse complement strand
GAGATGTTAAGACAATTGGCAAGCATATCAATAATGCTTTGAAGGAAGAATTAGACAATTCAACTGTCGCAAATTTTGCGACAGTTCAAAAGAAGTTTATCCTTCTTTGGAGGAGAAAGCGGCCAATCTTTTGTATTTCATGATAAAAGATCATCCTTTCGCCGATGGTTGCAAAAGAATAGCGGCATCATTGTTCTTGGAGTTTTTGAACCGCAACAATGCACTTTTCAGAGACGGACATAAGGTTATCAGTGACGGAGCCCTTGTTGCCATCACTCTCATGATAGCCGAGTCTGACCCGAAGGAAAAAGACATCATGACGACTATGGTGATGAATCTTTTGAGTGTAGGTTGACGGGGATTTAATATTTTAATTTTTTGTACTAACAAAATCTATATTTATAGAGGGAAACGATGCTTTTATATCATGGAAGTAATGTCTTGGGGTTGGATGTTCTTGAGCCACGGTTGGCGGATCATGACAGACCATATGTCTATATGACAACTATAGATACCGTTGCAGCACTTTATCTTTGCAATGCGGTTGAGAAACCGTATTATTGGTTTCCTTATGGATTTGATGAAAGCGGAAAGGTGCCTGTTTACCACGAACTATATCCTAACGCATTAAGAGAAGTGTCGGAGGGCATAAGTGGTTGCATTTATGTGGTTGACGCAAATGAAGACCAGTATATTCCATTTAAGGATATTCCGTGTGCAAGGCTTGGTACAACCCCGGTAGAAGTAATAGACCGCTTCATAGTAGACGATGCATATGCGTTTCTTCAGGATTATATTATGCAGGGAAAACTGAAAGTAAGCAGGTATGAGGATAAGACAGCTACTCAGCTCGCCTTTTGGTACAAAATGGTTGCAGATACTATGAGAGAAAAAAATATGTTGAAAACACCCGAATGTTCTTATGCGAGGTTTGTAAGAGAAAAGATGCCAATGGCTTGGGAGATGTTGGAACATTAACATAAACTCACCGGTATACTACAAAGAGAAATAGGCTATGGAAAACGTAAAATCATTTTTGATAAGGATACGTAAGCCGGATAAGAGCACTCCACGGCATATTCAGATATTGGTAAGCATAGGCATTGCAATGGCAGGATTTGCTCTTGGAGTGTTGCAGAAAAGGCTTGACTCCGGTGCTGTAAATGAGTTGCCGGTAATATTGCAGAGGATTGATATTGGTAACTACTTTGGAAGATTTGCAATATGGATCCTGTTGGGGACGGTTATATCAGTATATACCAGAACGCCGGTAAGGGCAGCAATCAATACTTTTTTGTTTTTCATTTGCATGGTTACCGGATACTACTTGTATTGCCATTATGTATTGGGCTTCCTGCCAAGGACATATATGATGGTATGGGTCATATTCTCTTTGGTTTCACCGATACTGGCGTTTATCTGTTGGTATGCGAAGGGAGATGGAGTTATTGCTGTCCTGATATCAGCCTGTATCCTGGGAGTGTTATTCTCACAGGCATTTTTGATCACGCAGGGATTCTATGTGACTCACCTGCCGGAGGTTATAACGTGGCTGGTCGGTGTCATCATTTTGATCAGGAAACCGAAAGAAACAATGTTGGAGTTAGTGATATCACTACCGATAGCATTCGTGTATCAGCTGTTTATACCTTATTGGGGATAGTAGTAAACATTTCCCATGCTTCAGGAAGGATATATATACGTATGCCGGAATTCAAGAAGATAACGGATTTCCCGAGAGGAACCATATACGATATATTGTGTGACGCCTACTCATATGATGAGCGAAATCAATGCATTTGGGATAGTAACTGGAAGGAATCCGATGATTTCTTTTACGATAATCCTGAGATTGCAGATAAGTATGGGCTGGTCACATGTATTGACGGAGAACCGATAGGTTTTGTCACCTGGGATCCCCGCAATCGCCCTGAATATGTCGAAATCGGACATAATGGAATCCGGGAAAAGTATAAAAGACAGGGCTACGGCCGCAAGCAACTGGAAGAGGCTATCCGCAGAATTAAAGAATACGATGGGCTGAAAAGAATCATTGTCTGCACCAACAGTAATCTGGCCGCACCGAAGAATTATGAGTCGGTTGGGTTTCGGCTGTACGACAGGAAAAAGAACAATGCGAAAAGCGCCTATACAGGCGATTATCTGTATTATGAGATTGTGCTTGGACTTGAGGCAACAGGAAAACAACTGGCAAGTGTCGCTATGGCGCTGGCACAGATGCCGTTTCATGGTTTTGCGGAAGGGGAAAGATCAAATCTGGAACCGATAGTTCAGTTTTTCCCGGGGTGGACTGTAGACGAAGCAGACAGACTCTGGTGCGCGGCATTTGTGTATTATTGCTGCGTGAAAGCGGGATTCGAAATCCCTATCCGTCCGAGCGGGTGCAAAACCTGTCATCTTGCAGGATGTATCGCGTGGGAAGAATTTGCCATGGGGGATTCCGAGATCGAGTATCATAAAGGCGGAGAAGAGTTTGCGGTAAAACCGGGTGACATAGTCCTTTATGACCGCGTATTTGAAAACCGGGAGCACGATCATATCGGGATCATAGTTGAAATGCGTGAGGGATTCATCCTCGTGGCAGAAGGGAATGTTAACAACAGGTCGGAAATTATAGAACGTCCTGTTGACGAACATATCAGGGCGTATATCCGTATCCCGGACGGATATAAATACAGTGAACAGAGGATTACAGAACCTGATTGAAATTCGGCGCAAAACAGAGCATTTTGAAAGGATCTATGAAATGATAAAAGTCTTATTTATCTGCCACGGCAATATCTGTCGGTCACCCATTGCGGAGTTTGTTTTGAAGGATATGGTGGAGAAGCGGGGGATCAAAGAGCAGTTTGAGATCGCGTCTGCGGCGACCAGTACGGAGGAGATCTGGGCCGGTGTGGGAAACCCGGTGTATCCGCCGGCACAAAAGGTGCTTCGGGAACATGGGATCGGAAATACGGCATATACGAATTTCAGTTCCAAGAGAGCGCGGCAGGTGACAAGGGCGGATTATGCGCATTATGACCTGTTGTTGTGTGCGGATGCGGCGAATATCCGCAACACGACGCGCATCACCGGTGCGGATACGGAAGGAAAGATCAAGCTGCTGCTGGACTATACGGACCGGCCGGGCAGGAGTATCGCGGATCCCTGGTATACCGGACGTTTTGACGAGACCTACCGCGATGTGATCGAGGGCTGCACGGCGCTACTGGAGAAACTAAAAGAGGACGGGCTTATTTGGGAAGCTTAAACAGTACCTTGAGGTGGCAAATGGGGACGGATCGAACCGTCCCCATTGTTACTTTTTGGTGGAAAAAGCGGCACATTTATGGTAAAATGTTCCATATATTGTGCGGAGAGAATGCTCTGCAGAAAGGCATATCATATGGGACAGGCCAAGCAAAAGCCGGGACATCAGCTAACCAAATATCAGAAGTTACGGAACCGTGTCTTTGACATCATCGAGGTGGGCTATAATGAAGATTTCATTGGGCGTGCCTACGATGTGTTCAATCTGGCGTTTATCGTAGTCAACCTGATCGTCAGCGTGTTGATGACCTATGAGCAGGTAACGGCAATCTACGGAGAACTGTTGTTGGCGATCGAAGCGGTGACCGTTGCTTTTTTTGCGCTGGATCTGGTTCTGCGTATGTGGACGGCGAAGTGTCTGTATCCCAACAGCAGCGAGCCCATTGCTCTGTTGCGGTATATCTTTTCCTTTAATGGTCTGGTGGATATCTTTTCGTGTCTGCCCTATTACCTGCCGGTGTTCTTCCCGAGCGGTATGGCGGCATTCCGTATCTTCCGCGTGATGCGTATCTTCCGAATCTTTCGGTTGAATGCATATTTTGATTCCCTGA
This sequence comes from uncultured Lachnospiraceae bacterium, assembly GCA_946403625.1. Classification (GTDB taxonomy): domain Bacteria; phylum Bacillota; class Clostridia; order Lachnospirales; family Lachnospiraceae; genus NK4A136. The sequence goes on along the minus strand of CAMJAP010000026.1, from coordinate 28,351 downwards.
ATGTGATCGGTGCGGTCATTAAAAATAAGGCAAGATTGTTGTTGTCCTCGGTATTTATTATTCTGATGCTGATGCTGGCGGGCAGCCTGTGTATGTACAGTCTGGAGCATTCCGTACAGCCGGAGGCATTTGATAATGCGCTGTCCGGTCTGTGGTGGGCAGCGGCAACCATGTTTACGGTGGGCTACGGCGATATCTATCCGATCACCGCAGCCGGAAAACTGATCGGTATTTTGATCACCATTTTGGGTGTCGGCCTGGTGGCAATCCCTACCGGTATCATTTCCGCCGGTTTCGTAGAACAGTACGAGATGTTTAAGACCCGCAGCGAAGAGGCGGAGGAGACGGATGTGCATTTTATCTGCGTGACTCTGCAGGAGAAGGATGTCTGGGCGGATAAGAAGATTGCGGAACTGCGTTTGCCCAAGGGAATGATGATCGCGGCGGTACAGCGGAATAAGGAAGTATTGCTGCCGCGCGGTGAGCAGGAGCTGCTGGCGGGAGACGGTGTGATCCTGGGCGTCGAAGGCAACCGGAACGGGCTGAATCTGAGCCTCAAGGAGATCGAGCTCAAGGAGCAGCACGAATGGAACGGGATGATGATCAAAGACCTGGATATCAGCCGTCGTACCTACATCGTGAGTGTGCGCCGAAAGGGAAAAACGATCGTGCCAAGCGGCGATCTGAAACTGCAGGCCGGGGATGTACTGCTGCTCTATACCAAGAAGTACATGCCGGATGCAAAGGAGATCCGTCTGTAGGAGACACGGACGAAAGTTAAGAACAGGTAATACTCCGGAGAGATCCGGAAAAAGAATAAACAGGAGTAAGAGTAACATGAACATTGAACAGATCATAGCGGATGAGCTGAAGATCAAATTATCGCAGGTGGAGGCTACGGTAAAACTGATCGACGAAGGAAACACGATCCCGTTTATCGCGCGGTATCGTAAGGAAATGACCGGTTCCTTAAATGACGAGGTGCTGCGTAATCTGTCGGAGCGCCTGACCTACTTAAGAGGTTTAGAGGAGCGTAAAGCCACGATCCTTGCAAGCATCGAAGAGCAGGGCAAGCTGGACGATGAGCTGAAGGCAAAGATCGAAGCGGCGCAGACGATGGTGGTTTTGGAAGACCTGTACCGCCCGTACAAGCCCAAGCGTGTGACCAGAGCACAGATCGCCAAGAAGCGCGGACTGGAGGGACTGGCTACCACGATCCTGCTGCAGATGGCAAAAGAGCCGTTAGAGAAAGAAGCACAGCGCTATGTATCGGAAGAAAACGAAGTGCCCGATGTGGCGGCAGCCCTGCAGGGGGCGGAAGATATCATCGCCGAGATGATCTCGGACAACGCGGATTATCGTGCCAAGATCCGTAAGCTGACCTGGGAAGAAGGTACGGTCAAGAGTACGGCAAAAGATGCCGAGGCAGAGAGTGTCTACGAGATGTATTATGATTTCTCCGAGCCGGTGAAAAAACTGGTGGGACATCGCGTGCTGGCATTGAACCGCGGTGAGGCGGAAAAGGTATTGCAGGTCAAGATCGTGGCACCGGAAGAGCAGATCATGCATTATCTGGAAAAGCAGGTGATCGTGCGGGACAATCCCTACACTACACCGCATTTGAAGCGTGCTTACGAAGATGCTTATGAGCGTCTGATCGAGCCGTCCGTAGAGCGCGAGATCCGTTCCGAACTGACCGAGCAGGCAGAGGACGGTGCGATCTCCGTATTCGGACGTAATCTGGAACAGCTCCTGATGCAGCAGCCCATCGCCGGCAAGGTGGTACTGGGCTGGGACCCGGCTTTCCGTACCGGCTGCAAGCTGGCCATCGTAGATCCCACCGGCAAGGTGCTGGATACCAAAGTAATCTACCCGACGGCACCGCAGAACAAAGTGGCGGAAGCCAAGGCGGAGCTGAAGAAGCTGATCGACAAATACAAGGTGGATCTGATCTCCCTCGGAAACGGTACCGCATCCCGCGAGTCGGAGCAGGTGATCGTGGGACTCATCAAAGAACTGAGCCGCCCGGTTTCCTATGTGATCGTCAACGAAGCGGGCGCATCGGTCTATTCCGCAAGCAAGCTGGCAACGGAAGAGTTTCCGCAGTTTGATGTGGGACAGCGTAGTGCGGCATCCATCGCACGCCGCTTGCAGGATCCGCTGGCAGAGCTGGTCAAGATCGATCCCAAGTCCATCGGCGTGGGGCAGTACCAGCACGATATGAACCAGAAGAAGCTGGATGCGGCGCTGACCGGTGTGGTAGAGAGCAGCGTAAACCGCGTGGGTGTGGATCTGAATACGGCATCGGCATCCCTGCTTTCCTACATTTCCGGTATCACCAAGACACTGGCAAAGAATATCGTGGAATACCGCGAGGCAAACGGCAGCTTTAAGAGCCGTAAGGAACTGCTCAAGGTGCCCAAGCTGGGACCCAAAGCCTACGAGCAGTGTGCGGGTTTCCTGCGCATCCGTGACGGCAAGCAGCCCCTCGATGCCACCGGTGTGCATCCGGAGTCTTACACGGCAGCGGAAGAGCTGTTAAAGAAACTGCAGCTGGATGTGGAAGAGATCCGTGCCGGATGGAAAAATGCGCAGCCGGTACAGGTAGCCGCCAAAGTAAAAGACAAGAAAGCTATGGCTGCGGAACTGGGCATTGGTGAGATCACTTTAAACGATATCTTAAAGGAACTGGAAAAGCCGGGACGCGATCCCCGAGAGGATATGCCGGCACCGATCCTGAAAGAGGATGTTCTGGAGATGGAAGACTTAAAGCCCGGCATGATCCTGAAGGGCACGGTGCGTAATGCCGTGGACTTTGGTGTGTTCGTGGATATCGGCGTGCATCAGGACGGCCTGGTACACATTTCCAGGATCTCGGACAAGTTCATCAAGCATCCGCTGGAAGTGGTCAAGGTGGGCGACATCGTGGATGTGAAGGTGCTGGAAGTGGATCTGAAGAAGAAGCGGATCTCACTGACCATGAAATTGAACGGATAAAAATTTATAATATTTTTATTGACCTTTCCCTAAGGGAAAAGTTTATAGTAAATCCGAAAGGAACCGGTTTCGGTTCCGGACAGATCAATAAGAAAGGTGGTAAAGGACTATGGCAGTATTGGTAACAGGCGGCTCCGGTTTCATCGGCAGCCATACGGTAGTGGAATTGCAGGAAGCAGGCTACGATGTGGTTGTGATCGACAACCTGAGCAACTCGACGGAAGTGTCCCTGCAGCGCGTGCAGGAGATCACGGGCAAGCCGGTGACGTTTTACAAAGTAGACATCCGTGACCGCGAAGGTCTGGAAAAGGTATTTGCGGCAGAGAACATCGACAGCTGCATCCATTTCGCAGGCTTAAAGGCCGTCGGCGAATCGGTGGCAAAGCCCTGGGAATACTATGAGAACAATATCGGCGGTACCCTCGTGCTGCTGGATGTGATGCGTAAGCACGGCGTGAAGAACATCATCTTCTCGTCTTCGTCTACGGTATACGGCGATCCGGACAGCGTGCCGGTAACCGAAGAGAGCCCGGTAAAGAAGTGCACCAATCCGTACGGCTCCACCAAGTCGATGCAGGAGACGATCTTTACGGATATCTATAATTCGGACAAGGAATGGAACATCGTGCTGCTGCGTTATTTCAATCCGATCGGCGCGCATCCGTCCGGTAAGATCGGCGAGAACCCGAACGGTATCCCCAACAATCTGATGCCCTACATCACCCAGGTGGCTGTGGGCAAGATGCCGTTTCTGCGTGTCTTCGGTAACGACTATCCGACCCACGACGGCACCGGCGTGCGTGACTACATTCACGTGGTCGACTTGGCAAAGGGCCATGTAAAGGCGCTGGACCGCATCAAGGCAAACTGCGGACTGGCGGTTTACAACCTTGGCACGGGCAAAGGATACAGCGTGCTGGACATCGTAAAGAACTTTGAAGAGGCTTCCGGCGTAAAGATCCCCTATGAGATCCAGGCAAGAAGACCGGGCGATATCGCGGAGAATTACGCAGATGCAACCAAGGCAGAGCGTGAGATGGGCTGGAAGGCGCAGTTCGGTATCCAGGAGATGTGCCGCGACAGCTGGAACTGGCAGAAGAACAATCCGAACGGATTTGAGGGCTGATCGAAGCGGCGGAGTGTCTCGCATTTCGTCAGTAAGGTCATAATTGTCAATACAATATCTAGTGATCCTAAGGGAACCGGCCGGCTTTACCGCGGCCGGTTCTTTGATTTTCAAGGGAAACAAGGGGATGTGGAACTTGAAAATAAAAAATACAAAATCTATGAAAAAAGACTACCATTTTCACAAAAACAGTGTATAATGAAAAAAGTGGTGTTCATATCTGGGATAGCACAAGATATTGTTAGCGGCAATGAGTGGGAGAGAATCTGTGAGAAACCGCGGTTATCGATTTATCCTTCGGGATTTGGGATTCCAACAGGGATGCTGTGCATTGTGTATCAATGCAACGTGGATCAATCAGCTGTTATATGAGGCGGGGGTAGATCCGAGAGATTTTCGTAAATTGACATGGGAAGATTTATACGCTGTACAGAATTCGGAACGGGCAAAGTCGGTATTGGAAGAGCTTCGTCCGAAGAATTTCTGGCAGATGTGTGATGCGTTCACGGTACTCAACGCAAAGTACGAGACCAGAGGACGGGTATACAAGGAACGTTGGTTCCGTCGTTATCCGGTACTCGTGATCGAGGATATCTATGAGTTGTTGCTGGAGGAGGGATTCTCCAACAAAGAGGCTCTGGAGGTTGCGGAGTTCTATGAGACGCAGCAGAGTGATTCCGACAGGATCGAATTGAGAGACTTTTTGGAACTGTATGATGTTCCGGACGGTTTGAGCGATGCGATCATGTCCTGCAGAATGATCCCGAAGCGCGATCAGATGATCCGCGAGACGGTGCGTCAGATCACGAAGGCAGTGAAGCATACTTCGGTTCGGGCAAAGGAATCCATCGAGGAATAGATACAACATTCAGAATAACAAAATCCCCGCGCAAGGCGGGGTTTTTTCGTGTTTAAGATTCAAAAGTAAAAACAACGAGTCGATCAGCCGCAAACGGCTTCCGGGCTCCAGATCGGGCATACGAGCCGGGATGCAAAGGTAGCGGCATCTGCCAGATGATGCTCAAAATAGGCAGCAGCCTCTTCCAGGGTTGCTCCTGCTGCACGCAGACGGGACAGTTTCAGGACCAGAACATCCAGCCCCGGTGTTTCCGGCTGCGCATCGACACAAAGGATGCGGCCGTTGGTATCGGCGGATACGGAGGCGGCGGCGGAACCGATGAACAGGATGTCACGGTCGTTTGCGCGGGCGTCTTCTGCGGCCTGATCGAAGTGTGCAACGCGGATATGATATGCGTTCTGCAGATCGGCGGTCAGATCCCCGGCCAGATCCGTTACGATCTCGTAATTACTGCTATAGTTTTTATGATCCGAAGTCATATATTTTTCCATAATTCCATCTCCTGTTTTCATAAAAATCCATAATGATCACATGAAATATTCGCAAAGACAATATAACATAGTATTCAATACTATGTCAAGCGGAGCAAAATTCTTTTATTATTAAGTCGAAAATAAAGAAGAAAAGTCTGTGAAATGCCTTGTTTCTGTGGTTGTTTTTCGGTATAGTTATTTAGGTAGAAAATTTTTTGAAATTCACCGGAAAAAGGTCACGGCACGCAGTCGGACACACCGGTTTTATATATAGATGTTATAGGATTCTAAGATGGTTTTTTCGAGCTTGTTGTTTATTTTCGGCTTTATGCCGTTGTTTTTTTTGATATATTACCTGATCCCGGAAAAGTGGGAACATGGTACCACTGCGCGTAATCTCCTGCTGTTTATCGGCAGTCTGCTGTTCTATGCTCACGGCGAGCCGCGCTATGTTTTTCTGATGCTGGCCAGTATCGTGATCAATTATTTCCTGACGGTTCAGATCGCGGATGAACGGAATATGAGTCTTGCGGGCAAACGGCGCAGGAAGTTTTATTTTGTTACGGCGTTGCTCTTCAATATCGGGATGCTGTTCTTTTTTAAGTATTCTTTTTTTGTGGCCCACAATATTAACCGGGGACTGTATCAGCTGATGATGTATACGGATATGCCCGTCCCATACCTTCCGGAGGTGCAGCTTAAGAATCCGGTGGGCATCAGTTTTTATACCTTTCAGATCATGTCCTATGTGATCGATGTCTATTATAGAAGATATGCGCCCGAGCGGAATATTCTGTCGCTGGGAACCTATATCTCTATGTTCCCGCAGTTGATCGCGGGACCCATCGTGACCTATCCGGAGATGGGGCGGCGTCTGCACCGGCGGCATATTTCGGCCAAGGGATTCGATCTGGGATTCAAGACCTTTATCCTGGGATTGGCGGCCAAAGTCCTTATCGCCAACCGTATCGGTATCCTGTGGACCGATATCGAGCGCATCGGGTATGAGAGTATTTCCACGCCCCTTGCCTGGATGGGAGCCTTTGCCTATTCGTTTCAGCTCTATTTTGACTTTTACGGATATTCGCTGATGGCGATCGGCCTGGGGCGTATGCTGGGATTTGCGCTCCCGGAGAATTTTAAGGATCCCTATCTGGCGCGCAGTGCTACGGATTTTTGGCGCCGGTGGCACATTACCCTGGGACGGTGGTTTCGTACCTATCTGTATATCCCGCTGGGCGGGAGCCGGGAAGGAACGCTCAAGACCATCCGTAATATCTTTGTGGTCTGGCTGTTCACGGGAATGTGGCATGGGGCAGACTGGAATTTCATCATCTGGGGTATGCTGTTCTTTGTACTGCTGATGCTGGAGCGGCTGTTTTTCGGAAAGGTTCTGGATAAGGTTCCGCTGCTTTCCGTTCCCTATATGCTGTTAGTGATCCCGGTATCATGGGTGATCTTTGCCATCTCGGATCTGCAGCGGCTCGGTGTGTATTTCAGCCGGATGTTTCCGTTTGTGCCGGTAAACTATGCTTCCAATGTGAATACGGAAGATTTTGTGCGTTACGGACAGGTGTATGCGCTCAGTTTCGGGATCGCGATCGTCTTTTGCATCCCGTGGGTGAAGAAGCGGATCGAAAAGATGCTGCGCCGGCCGGTCGGAACGATCCTGTGCGTTGCGTTGTTCCTCTGCAGTGTGTACTTCCTGGCGCAGGGGCTGGACAATCCGTTTTTGTATTATCGTTTTTGAGAAGACTGTGGTTTGAATGATCTGAGGTTTGCGTGAGAATGAAGCGTTTTTTGAAAAATAATATCTGCCTGTTCACGGTGGTGTTCTGCAGCCTGGCGCTGGAGGGCTACGGACTGGCGCTGACGGCACAGGGCTATGCACCGCAGGAGGGCGTGGGAGGCCGCATCGCATTGGCGGCATTGTCCCTGCGGGAAGGCATTTTTCCTTGGAATATGGAAACGGAAAATGAGATGATGGTGATGGAGGAAGCAGAGCCGGATCCTTTGCCGGAGACCGCATGGGACGACAAATCGGATGTATTTGCCGAGGCGGAAGCAATCCTGGCGAAGGAAGAACTGACCGAGGCGTCGGAGACGGCTGCGGAAGATGCCGTGGCGGAAACGGCCGCGGAGAACGCAGAGCAGGCAGGCACGGAACTTGCGGAGACGCCGGTGGAAGTGACGGATCCGAGATTTCAGACGGTGACGGACGATTATTTTTCGGATGCCGTATTTATCGGGGATTCGCGTATCGTCGGTGTCTGTGAATATGCGGGAATGAAGAATGCCACCTTCTATGCCAAGACATCCATGACGATCTACAAGATGCTGGAGAGTCGTGTGGAGACCACGCGGGATGTGCGTACCGTGCAGGAAGGGCTGAAGAAAAATCACTTCCGCAAGGTGTATCTGATGGTCGGACTGAACGAGCTGGGTGTCGGAAACACCGAGTATTTTATCAATGCCTATCGTAACGTGGTACAGGAGATCCAGAGGATGCAGCCGGATGCGCTGATCTATATCCAGGGCATTATGCATGTGAGCGGGCGACTGGACCGGAAAAAGGATTCGGTATTCAATAACGATGCGATCAACCGGAAGAACGAAGCGCTGGCCGCTCTGGCGGAAGAGATGGGCGCGGTGTATCTGGATGTGAATGAGGCATACGATGATGAAAACGGGGATCTGCCGGCATCCTATACGGCAGATGATGTACACTTGAAAGCAAACCATTATGACCTGTGGCATGAGTTTTATCTGACCCATGCCGTGGAGGTTCCGGAAACAACAGGGGAGAGCGGAGAATGAGGAAAACACAACAAAGAATCATCCTGACAGCCGGATGGCTTGCGGCCGTACTTTGTCTGGCAGGCTGTCAGAAGCAGCCGGAAGAGCCGGTCGTCAGCGAAAATACGGTCAGCGTGGCCGAAGAGATCGCCAACGGGGTATCGCAGAATGTGATCCCGGCAGAGGCACTGGAGTACTATACACTGGATTACAAGATCCCGGAAGGTTTTGTCCGTACGCCGGACAGTACCGATCTGCTGGATATCTATTCCAGCGAGCAGGTGGGAGACTATTCCTACATCACCTATATGCGGCAGGAGAACGACGGGAGCAAGGATTATACCAATCTGACCGATGAGGATTACAAAGCCTCCGTGGACGAAGCGCTTTCGGTCAATTCGGTGATCGAGAGCATCGAAAAAACGCCCGGAGACGGCAACACGCATGTGAACATCCGGTTTTCCTATACCGTAGAAGAGCGCAAGATCGAGGTTTCCGAGCACATCTTCATCACGGACAAATATATCTTTGAGATGGTATATGCAAGGGATCCGGAATTTGACTGGAAAAAGGCCTTTATGGAGAGTGAGGCATCGCTGCGGCTGCTCAATGTAGCACAAAAATGACAGGGCAGGAGCCATAGTCTGCCACTTGAATTCTATCATAGCCTTTGATAAAATATCATATTAACGCCGGATGCAGAAAGATCAGATTCCGATCATATTCGTATGCGGCGATGAGCCGGTCCGAGAGGCCGAAAAAACTAAGATAAGCGAGGGGAATAAGGCATGAGCGTTAAACCGACATTAGTGATCCTGGCAGCAGGTATGGGAAGCCGTTACGGCGGACTCAAGCAGATCGATCCGATCGATGCGGCAGGTCACAAGATCATTGATTTTTCCATCTACGATGCATTGCGCGCCGGATTCGGAAAAGTCGTTTTCATCATCAAAAAAGAGCATGAGGCAGATTTCCGTGCGGTGATCGGCGATGCCGTGAGCAAAAAAACGGAAGTGGAATATGTGTTCCAGGAGATGACCAAGATCCCGGAAGGTGTTACCATCCCGGAAGGCCGCGTAAAACCCTGGGGTACGGCACATGCGATCCTTTGCTGCAAGGATAAGGTAAAGGAACCGTTTGCTGTGATCAACGCAGACGATTATTACGGCGTAAGTGCTTATAAGACACTGGTGGATTTCCTGGCAGCGCCGCAGGCACAGAAGGAAGGCCAGATGCCGTTCTGCATGGTAGGCTATCAGTTAAAGAATACACTGACCGAGAACGGAAGCGTAGCACGCGGATGCTGCCGTATGAATGAGGCAGGCTATCTGACCCAGATCGAGGAGCTGACCAAGATCGAAAAAACGGTTGACGGCGCGCGTTATACACAGGATGACGGTGCAACCTGGCAGGATATTTCGGTAGATTCCCTGGTATCCATGAATATGTGGGGATTCCAGCCGGAGATCTTTGACGAACTGGAGAATTCCGTAAAGCGTTTCTTCGCAGAGGATCTGGCAAAGAATCCGTTAAAGGGTGAGTGCTTCATCCCGATCGAGGTAGGCCGTATGGTGAAGGAAGAGAAGGTATCCGTAAAGGTGCTGTCTTCCAAGGACAAATGGTTCGGCGTAACCTACAAAGAGGATAAGCCCTTCGTTATGGAGTCCATCCAGAAACTGAAGGAGCAGGGTGTATATCCGGAGAAACTCTGGGATTAAGAATCAAAACACGAACAGGCAGGCGGCTTGGCAAAGCCGCCTGTTTTTTTGTACAAAAAAAGGACGGCTCTGTTGAGCCGTCCCATTTCACAGCAGTCTTATTTGTTTTCTTCCTGTTCCTTGCGATACTTGGTCAGAAGTTTCTGGATTCGTTCGCTCGGATCCAGCAGATCGCTGATGGAGGTATCGTGGTTCAGGGTATCGATGATGTAAGCAATGTACTTGCTCAGATCGCAGTTGATGTACCATTCACGCTTCAGCAGTTCCGGTGTCTGATAGATCAGGTTGGTGGTCAGTACGCGGGTGATGATGCCTTCCTCGTATGCCTTGTCAAATTTCTCCAGACCGCTGGAGAACAGACCGAAGGTGGAGAAGCAGAAGATACGTTTTGCTTTGCGCTTCTTCAATTCGGTAGCAACTTCGATCATACTTTCACCGGATGCGATCATATCGTCAACGATGATCATATCCTGGCCCTCTACGGAGCTGCCCAGGTATTCGTGAGCTACGATCGGATTACGTCCGTCTACGATACGGGAATAATCACGGCGCTTGTAGAACATACCCACATCCAGACCCAGTACGTTTGCCATATAGATCGCACGGCCCATACCGCCTTCGTCCGGGCTGATCACGGTCATATGCTTTGCATCGATGGTCAGGTCTTTTACGTTCTTGCACAGAGCCTTGATGAACTGGTATGCCGGCTGTACGGTCTCGAAACCGTGCAGAGGGATCGCGTTCTGTACACGCGGGTCGTGTGCATCAAAGGTGATGATGTTGTCTACGCCCATGTTTACCAGTTCCTGCAGTGCCAGTGCACAGTCCAGAGACTCTCTTGCGCTGCGCTTGTGCTGACGGCTTTCATACAAAAACGGCATGATCACGGTGATGCGGCGTGCTTTACCACCAACGGCTGCGATCACACGCTTCAGATCCTGGAAGTGATCGTCCGGAGACATATGTCCGATATGACCGAAGTGTGAGTAAGTGAGGCTGTAGTTGCAGACATCTACCAGAATATAAAGGTCATGGCCACGCACGGAGTTTAAGATGATGCCTTTTGCCTCACCGGAACCGAAACGGGGAACCTTTGCATTCAGCAGATAGGAATCTCTTTTGTATCCCTGGAATGCCGGGTTATCGGCGTGCTCGTTTTCACGAACCGTACGCCAGTTGACCAGATAATAGTCGACCTTTTCGCCCAGTTCGCGGCTGCTTTCCAGAGGAATGATGCCCAAAGATCCGACGGGGATTGTGTCCAGGTTGCGGATGTCATCGATTTGCGTTGCCATGTGTTAAATACCTACCTTTCTTATTTGAAGCTTATCCTTTGAGTTCGTTAAATGAAACAAACCAAGAGCGTTTAATACTATATAACTATTTATGATCATTTTCAATCTTTTTTTTCATTCGGATGTCCGGACCGGTCAGACGGCAGATGTAACTGTTGTCGATCAGCCGTGAAAAAATGCGGTCGTAGTAGACTTCGCGCAGCTCCTGCAGATCCAGATTGGTGGAGAGCAGGAACGGTTTTTGTCGCAGGGCTCGCTCGTTCAGGATCTGGAACAGCTGGGATCTGGTATAGTCCGTAACGTGCTCGCTTCCCAGGTCGTCGATGATCAGCAGATCGGAAGAGAAGAGCGTATCATACAGACGGTTCAGTTCGGATTTGTCGGTGTTGTAGGAAGCATTTAACAGAGACTGGAACAATTGCACGGCGCTGAAATAGAGAATGGAAGTGCCGCGGTCCAGCAGTTCTTTTGCGATACAGCCGCTTAAGAAAGATTTGCCGGTGCCCACCGTGCCGTAAAACATCATATTGCGATAGTCCTGCCCGAACTGATCGATGAACTTGCGGCAGTTCTCCACCGCCTTGTCAAAATGCTCCAGGGATTCTTCGGAAGTATAGTAATGTCTGGAAAGCAGGGAAAAGTTGTTCTTCTCCAGAATTTCATGCAGATTGGAAGATGCATACAGATAGGAGATCTCGTACTGTTTGAAACAGCTGCATTTTTCACCTTCGATAAAGCCGGTGTCGCGGCATTTGCTGCAGACGAAAGAGGGCTCCAGATAATCCCGCGGATAGCCGTTTTCCTCCAGCAGTTTTTTCTTCTCCAGTCGCAGATCCAGAATGCGGGAGCGGAGAGCGGCCAGGCGTGCTGCCGGATCCATATCGCTTGCACCTTCGATCAGGGCGCGGCTGCATTCCATGGAAAGATCGGCGATCTGCCGGTCCAAAGCACGATAGGAAGGGATCTTTTGATAGATCTCTTCCTTGCGCTGCATCAGTTGATAATCATTATTTAAGCGCCGTTCTTCGTAGATACGGCTGATCTTTTGAAACTGTTCGTTGGTCAGGGACATAACTGCTCCTTTAATTGTTGATCAGCGTTTTGGTCAGCTCATCAAAGTCATAATCGTGCTGCTTCATATTGGCATAGGAACTGTGCTTGCCGGAATTCTGTCCTTTTGCGGCAGAAACCTGCGGGCGGGTAGCCTGTCGGAAAGCTTCATCGGCAGCGTTTACCGCCTCCAGTGTCATCAGTCCCTGATCGTGCCAGCTCTTCAGGATCTTTTCGGTATAGGAGAAGCGGTTGGTCGATACGGCAAGTACCGCGCGACGGCAGGCTTCTTCAATGAGCGGCATCGGGCAGGCGTAGATGCGCAGCCAGCGATGGATCAGTCGTGCTTCCTCGGGAGCGGGAGTACCGGTGCGGCCCAGCCAGGTCATAATGGCGGCACTTTCGCGGTCGTCCTTCGGATGCGTTTTGGCCTTGGCATCTTCCACGGTGGTGATGCCCTGTTCTGCCCAGGCCAGGGCGGTTGCTTCAATATAATGAAAACTCTTCTGCTTGTTGCCGATGCAGTACTGCAGCAGATAATCGGTCAATTCCGCGGAAAATCCCAGTCCGTCGGAAAGGAACAGAAGGGAGCGGAACTGCGGCTCACTCAAAGGTGCGCCCAGGTACTGCTGTGCGGCAGTCAAAAGAAACATATTGTCCGGTTTGGACTTGAATGCTTTCAGATCATCCATGGTATAGGATGCTTTGCAGGTTGCGGGATCCGGCAGGGATACGGCAGACGCAAAGGACTGCGGATGTGCCGGAGCCGTAGTGTTTGCACGGTTATCGACAGGGGCAGCCGTCGAAACGGGGATCGTGGAAAAACCATTGGAAAATCCGTTGGAGCTGCCGTTGGAAGACATGACTGCCGGCTGGTGCAGATTCTGCAGACGGATGCCGGACAGACGGCCCTCATAAAAATCATTTCCGCTGACCATGAGCGCCTGGTCGTAACTTAACGACAAAACGCCCTGATTCGCCCAATAACGCAGGGCGCGGATGATATCACGTTCGGAACAATTCAAAAAATCGGCGAGTGTATTGAGATCGGCGGCGCGACCTGCGGAAACGGTCCTGAGAAGATACAGGTATACCTTGATCTGCACATCGTTGGCATCCTTCATATAATGATCGATAAAGATGTTGGACAGGAGAGTGACTCCGGTACTTCCGTCCAGTGTTAAGTCAATAGGCAACATTTGTAATTTACTTCCGTTTTTCGTATTTTTTTTTCTTTGGGATTTGCATGAAAAAGTATAACACTTGGACCGTGAAAATCAATAGATCACTATCCACAAGCCCATATACAATGGGCGTTTGCGGGCTTGTGGATAATGTGGACAAGTAGGATTTAGGACCCGAAATCCGCGTAAAATCAAGAAAAGTAATCAACAATATTTTGTTGAAAAGTTTTTTTTCTGCCCCCAAATGAGCCTTGATCTGTCGGACTTCTCCGGCAAATAGGGGGAAGAAAAAGTCTATTTCCCGAGAAGGTGTTCACCAATCTGTACAACATCGCCGGCACCCATGGTGAGTACGACATCACCGGGCTGTGCATTCAGCAATAAGAAGTTCTCTATGTCGTCAAAATAGGAGAAATAATGCGTTTCTTTTCCTTTGGCCTGCAGCTTTGCCAGCAGATCGCGGGAGGTGACGCCCACGGTATTCTGTTCTCTTGCGGCGTAGATATCCGTGAGGATCACAGCATCGGCGAGCGTCAGGGCATCGGCAAAGTCATCCAAGAAGGCTTTGGTACGGGTGTAGGTATGCGGCTGGAACACGCACCAGAGTTTCTTGTGCGGATAGTTCTTTGCGGCATTCAGCGTTGCACGGATCTCGGTCGGGTGGTGTGCGTAATCATCCAGGATCGTGACACCGCCGATCTCGCCTTTCTTTTCAAAGCGGCGATCCGTACCGGTAAAGGCTTCCAGAGCTGCCAGGATATGCTCTCTGGCAATGCCCAGATACTCGGCCAGAGCGATGGCGGCGAGAGAGTTGTAGACATTGTGAATGCCGACCACGCCCAGCTTCACCGGATAGCTTTCCTCGCCGTGATGCAGCGTGTAGTTTCCGCGCCCCATTTCGTCAAAGGTGATATCCGTCGGATAGTAATCGTACAGCGGGGCATCGCCGTAGGTGATCACCGGGCAGGGCAGGTCGGCGGTCAGTTTGTCCACATCGTCGATCATACCGTTGATGATGAGGGCACCGTCTGCCGGCAGCAGTTCCATAAAGGTACGGAAGGATGCACGGATCTCGTTGATGTCCCGGAAAAAGTCCAGATGGTCTTCTTCTATATTAAGGATCAGGCTGATACGCGGAAAGAACGAATGATAGCTGTTTGTATATTCGCAGGCTTCCGCAACGAAATAGTCGGAATGTCCGATGCGCAGGTTGCCGCCGATGCTTTTTAAGATACCGCCCAGAGAAAGGGTGGGATCGCAGCCGGCGTGGATCAGGATCTCGGAAACCATAGAGGTGGTCGTGGTCTTGCCGTGGGTTCCGGCAATGTTGATCGGGATCAGATAGTTTTTCATCAACTGGCCCAGCAGCTGTGCCCGGGTGAGCATCGGGATACCGCGCTCCAGAGCCGCATTCCACTCGGGATTCTCTTTGGAGATGGCGGCCGTGTATACCACCAGGTCGATATCATCCGTCAGGTTACCGGCACTCTGTCCGATGTAGACATTGGCGCCGAGGGCGCTCAGATGTCTGGTCAGGTCGCTGGCTTTGGAATCGGAACCGGAAACCGGGAAATGTTTGGAAAGCAGGATCTCGGCCAGGCCGCTCATGCTGATGCCGCCGATGCCGATGAAATGTACATGAATCGGTTTTTGAAAATCAATCTGATACATGGAAGTGATCTCCTTTGCTGTAGTCTCGTGATAAAGTCTCGTTCTGAGTATTTTTGTATGTTTTCCCCTGCAACGGGGGATGTTATGTAAACATCATGATTCTCTTCTATTATAGCGAACGCAACGGAAAATACAATCGTTTCTTTTTGAAACGGGATTTGTCTGACACTTACAAAAAAATAGGGCTATGCATGACGCTGTTTTGGTAAAAAATACAACAAAGAGAAATACTTTTTGTGAAAATATTTATAAAAATAGTCCCACAAAACAGAAAAATTGTGTTATAATACACAAAGACGCGTGAGCGACACCCATCCCACATGGGTGATGAGGGGGCCCGGAAGGGCGCGAAGGCTATGGATGGCCGGGGGATACAAAAAATACAAGCATAGAGGTGATTTCATGGTAAAGAAAGAAATGATAGCCATGCTTTTGGCAGGAGGTCAGGGAAGTCGTTTGGGCGTTCTGACCCGCAAGGTTGCAAAGCCTGCAGTTTCTTTCGGCGGCAAGTATCGTATCATCGACTTTCCGCTCAGTAACTGCATCGATTCCGGCGTAGATACGGTCGGCGTACTGACACAGTACCAGCCGTTACGTTTGAATACGCACATCGGTATCGGTATTCCCTGGGATCTGGATCGAAATGTCGGCGGTGTGACGGTACTTCCTCCGTATGAAAAATCTACCAATACGGAATGGTATACCGGTACGGCCAACGCGATCTATCAGAACCTGGATTATATGGAAAGCTTCAATCCGGACTACGTGTTGATCCTTTCCGGTGACCACATTTATAAGATGGATTACGAGGTCATGCTCGATTTCCATAAAGCAAACGGAGCGGAAGTAACGATCGCCGTTATGCCGGTTCCTCTGGAAGAGGCAAAGCGTTTCGGAATCGTGATCACGGATGAGAACCGCAAGATCACCGACTTTGAAGAAAAGCCGGAGCATCCGCGTTCCAATCTGGCATCCATGGGTATCTACATCTTCAACTGGAAGACCCTGAAGGAAGCGCTGATCGCCAAGGCAGACCAGCCGGCACTGGATTTCGGTAAGCATGTCATTCCGTACTGCCACCAGAACCAGTCTCCGATCTATGCTTACGAGTACAACGGATACTGGAAGGATGTAGGAACGCTCAATTCCTATTGGGAAGCCAATATGGAGCTGATCGATATCGTTCCGGAATTCAACCTCTATGAAGAGTATTGGAAGATCTACACCAAGTCGGATGCGCTGACACCGCAGTACATCTCGGCAGACAGCAAGGTAGAGCGCAGCCTGATCGGTGAGGGCGCATCGGTATACGGCGAGGTTTATTCCTCCATCATCGGATGCAACGTCGAGATCGGCAAGGGCAGCGTGATCCGGGATTCCATCATTATGAACGATACCGTGATCGGCGAAAACTGCGAGATCAACAAGACGATCATCGCGGAAAATACCGTCATCAAGAACGGTGTAAAGACCGGTATCGGTGATGAAGTTGATAATGAGACAGACCCTCATATTTATAACCACGGTCTGGTATGCATCGGAGAGCATACCGTGGTACCGGCAGATGTGACGATCGGAAAGAATGTCGTGATCTTCGGTGAGACCGTGGCGGAGGATTATCCGAACAAGACGCTTGCCAGCGGAAAATCTCTGATCAAGGAGGGGAATAAAGCATGAGAGCAATGGGTATCATTTTGGCCGGCGGCGGCATGAAGAACAGCCGGATGGGAGAACTTGCTTCCCGTCGTGCTGTAGCTGCAATGCCCGTAGCAGGCAGTTATCGGAGTATCGATTTTGCCCTGAGCAATATGACGAACTCCCATATTCAGAAAGTAGCGGTCCTCACACAGGACAATGCAAGAAGCTTAAACGAGCACCTGAGTTCTTCCAAGTGGTGGGACTTCGGCCGTAAGCAGGGCGGTATGTATGTATTTACGCCGACCCGTACGCTGGACAACTCCGACTGGTATCGCGGTACCGCAGATTCCATCGCGCAGAACCTGGATTTCATCAAGGACAGCCACGAGCCGTATGTGGTGATCGCATCCGGTGACTGTGTGTACAAGATGGATTACAACAAGATTCTGGAGTACCACATCGAGAAGAAAGCGGATATCACCGTTGTCTGCAAGGAAGTGGGCAACAACGTGAATGTGGAGCGTTTCGGTTGTGTCAAGACGGATATGGACGGACGTATCACCGAGTTTGAGGAAAAGCCGGTGAAGGCAATGTCCAACACGATCTCCTGCGGTATCTACATCATCCGCAGACGCCAGTTGGTGGAAATGATCGAAAAGGCATCCCAGGAAAACCGTTACGATTTCGTAAACGACATCCTGATCCGTTACAAGGACATCAAACGCATCTATGCGTACAAGATGACTGATTACTGGAAGAATATCTCGACGATTGAAGATTACTATCAGACGAATATGGATTTCCTGAATCCGGAGATCCGTAACTTCTTCTTCAAGACGTATCCGGATATTTACTCCAAAGTAGATGATCTGCCGCCTGCCAAGTACAATGTGGGGGTTAGCGTGAAGAACAGCTTGGTGGCCAGCGGAAGCATCATCAACGGAACGGTTGAAAACTCCGTCATTTTCAAGAAGGTATTTGTGGGGAACAATTGCACTATAAAGAATTCCATCATTTTGAATGATGTGTATATCGGGGATAACACATACATTGAAAATTGTATCGTGGAAGCACGCGGCACAATCCGTGCCAACTCATCGCATAAGGGTGAGGACGGCATAAAAATTGTTGTTGAGAAAAACGAACGGTATGTGATATAATGTGATGGCACGTAATAAGGATGAAGTTGCTTATATCGTGTAACAGAGAAGGTAGCCCTAAGCAACTGAATACATTGTATCTTTGACTCTTTGACGAATTGACAACTTGGCGATACGGTAGCAGTTGTATTCAATGAGGAAAGGAGTTCACAGCATGACCATCACAGATGTACGTGTCCGTAAAGTGGACAAAGAGGGCAAGCTGAAGGCTGTTGTTTCCGTCACGATTGAAGACTGCTTTGTGATCCACGACATCAAGGTAATCGAAGGCGACCACGGTCTGTTCATTGCAATGCCCAGCCGAAAGGCACAGGATGGTACCTACAAGGATATCGTTCATCCGATCAACTCGGAGACACGCGAAGAATTGCAGAGTAGGATCCTCAAGACGTTCGAGCAGATGTCAGACAATTGAACAACCAATTCAGGGGGTATGGTTGACGACAGGACTTGTTGATGAATGACAGGTCCTGTTTTTGTTTGCGATAAAAGGCTTTGCACAACAGGGACGGGGTATGTTATAATCAGTTCACTATAGGAATTTATGCAGTCCGGGGTGCAGCGCATTCCGGACAGAAAGTGTTGTGTGAAAAAGTATGTATATCATCGTAGGACTGGGAAATCCGGGAAAAAAATACGCCGGAACAAGACATAATATGGGCTTTGCCGTGATCGAGCGTCTGGCAGAGCGGCATCGGATCGCGGCTTCGGAGGAAAAGCTCAAAGCCGTCTACGGCAAAGGCATGATCGCGGGACAAAAGGTGATCCTGGCAGAACCGCAGACCTTTATGAATCTGAGCGGCGAAAGCGTACGGGCACTGGTGGACTATTTCAAGGCCGATCCGGAGACGGAACTGATCGTGATCTATGACGATATCAGCCTGCCGCCGGGACAGCTGCGGGTGCGGCCGAAGGGCAGTGCCGGCGGGCATAACGGGATCAAGAACATCATCCAGCTGCTGGGCGGGGATGTGTTCCCGCGCGTACGGGTAGGCATCGGCGAAAAGCCCAAGGGATGGGATTTGGCGGATTATGTGCTGGGCCATCCGGACGAAGTGGATGCCAAGATCCTGGACGAAGCCTTTGACCGCGCGGCCGATGCGGTGGAGATGATACTGACGGACGGCGTGGATGCCGCCATGAACCGGTTTAATACCAAGAACGGTTGAGAACATGAGATTACTGAATCACCCCTTAGAACAAATTGTATGGATGAAAGAAGCAAAGCAGGCACTGCGGGAACGCAGTGGCTCTGTTTGCGTGTGCGGAAGCGCGGATTCTCACAAGCTGCATCTGATGAATGCCCTTGCGGAAGACGAAGGCGCCGTACTCATCCTGACATGGTCGGAGCGCCGCGCCAGAGAGATCTACGAGGAGTATCTTTTCTATGACAAAGAGACTCTGCTGTATCCGGCAAAGGACCTGATTTTTTACCAGGCGGACATCAACGGACGGCAGACCACGATGGAGCGGTTGAAAGTTATGCGTCGTATCCTGGAGGGCAAGCCGGGAACCATCGTAACGACCATCGATGCATTGCTCGGATACTGTCTGCCGCTGCGGAT
This sequence comes from uncultured Lachnospiraceae bacterium, assembly GCA_946403625.1. GTDB lineage: Bacteria > Bacillota > Clostridia > Lachnospirales > Lachnospiraceae > NK4A136. The sequence continues at coordinate 8,819 of CAMJAP010000026.1, read as the reverse complement.
CCTGCAGGACAATATGGTTTCGATCCGGGTGAACGGTACCGTCGATGAGAATGCGCTGGCGCAGAAACTGATCGAAATGGGGTATGAAAAGAACTACCAGGTGGAGGCACCGGGGCAGTTTTCCGTGCGCGGCGGCATCGTAGATATCTTTGATCTGACCTCGCCCAACCCCTTCCGTATCGAGCTGTGGGGCGATACCGTGGATTCGGTGCGCAGTTTTGACGCGGAGAGTCAGCGGTCCATCGAGACACTGCAGGAGGTCACCATCTTTCCGGCATCGGAGATGATTCTGACGCAGACACAGCGCTACGAAGGTTTTCACCGGATCGAGGATGAGGCCAAGGCGCAGCGGGAGAAACTGCGCGCGGCGATGATGACCGAAGAGGCACACCGCATCAAGATCCAGCTGGAAGAACTGGAAGAGCAGCTGCTGAACGGAAACGGCATGCTCAATCTGGAAAGTTACCTGCATTATTTCTATCCGATCGGGGAGACGACCACCTTCCTGAAACTGTTCGGAGATACCAGACCGCTTTTGTTTCTGGATGAGCCGACCCGCCTGCTGGAGCATATGCACGGCGTGGAGACGGAGTTCCGCGAGAGCATGAGCCACCGTCTGGAAAAGGGTTTTGTGCTGCCGGGACAGACCACACTGCTGCGCGGCTGCGAAGAGACCATGGCGGAAGTAGAGCAGGGACGCAGCGTACAGCTGATGGCGATGGAGCCGGCGACCAAACTGTTTGCCGGTGAGAAACGCTTTACGATACAGGCCAGGACCCTGGCTTCCTACAACAGCAGCTTTACCGCATTGGTGGGCAACCTGCGGGATCTGAAGAAGGAACAGTACAAGATCGTGATCCTGTGCGCATCCCGTACCAGAGCCAAGCGTCTGGCGGATGATATGCTGCAGGAAGATCTGGTGGCGGCCTATACCGAAGACGAAAACAAAGTATTGCAGCCGGGCGAGATCGTGACCTGTTACGGCCGCATCCGTAAAGGTTTTTCCTATCCGGAACTGCGCTTCACCGTGATCGCGGAGACGGATATCTTCGGGGCGGAGCGCAAGACACGCAAGAAAGCGCCGAAATATACCGGCGGCAAAAAGGTACGCGATTATACGGAACTGCATGTGGGCGACTACGTGATCCACGAAAACTACGGTGTGGGTATTTACCGCGGCATCGAAAAAGTGGAAGTCGAGCATGTGCAGAAGGATTATATGAAGATCGAGTACAAGGGCGGCAGCAGCCTGTATGTGCTGGCGACCTCCCTCGATATGATCCAGCTCTATGCGGATAAGGAAGCCAAGAAGCCGAAGCTGAACAAGCTGGGCACCCAGGAATGGCACCGCACCAAAGAGAAGGTGCGTGTGGCAGTGGCCGGTGTGGCCAAGGAACTGGTGAGCCTGTATGCACTGCGCAGCCAGCGCAACGGCTACGAGTTCGGCAAGGATACGGTATGGCAGAAAGAGTTTGAGGAGCTGTTCCCCTACGAAGAGACGGAAGATCAGCTCAATGCGATCAATGCGACCAAGGACGATATGGAAAGCACCAAGATCATGGATCGTCTGATCTGCGGAGATGTAGGCTTCGGCAAGACCGAAGTGGCGATCCGTGCGGCATTCAAGGCGGTGCAGGAAGGCAAGCAGGTGGCATACCTGGTGCCGACAACCATCCTGGCGGAGCAGCATTACAATACCTTTAAGGAGCGTATGAGTCAGTATCCGGTGCGCATCGAGATGCTTTCGCGTTTCCGTACGCCGGGACAGATCAAGAAGGCGCTGACCGACCTGAAGAAAGGTCTGGTGGATATCGTGATCGGTACACACCGCCTGCTTTCCAAGGATGTGGTCTATTCCGATCTGGGTCTGCTCATTGTCGATGAGGAGCAGCGCTTCGGTGTGGGGCACAAGGAAAAGATCAAGCAGCTGCGCGAAAATGTGGATGTGTTGACCCTGACGGCGACGCCGATCCCGCGTACGTTGCATATGAGTCTGGTGGGCATCCGTGATATGAGCCTGTTGGAAGAGGCACCGCTCAACCGCCAGCCGATCCAGACCTATGTCTGCGAGTTCAATGAAGAAATGGTACGCGAAGCAGTGCAGCGTGAGTTAAATCGCGGCGGTCAGGTGTACTATGTCTATAACCGCGTCAATAACATTCAGGATATGGCGGCGATGGTGGCACAGCTGGTGCCGGAAGCCAGCGTGGCCTATGCACACGGTCAGATGCAGGAGCGCGAACTGGAAGATATCATGATGCGCTTCATCAAAAAAGAGATCGATGTGCTGGTATCCACGACCATCATCGAGACCGGTCTGGATATCCCGAATGTCAATACGATGATCATCCACGATGCCGACCAGCTGGGACTTTCACAGTTGTATCAGCTGCGCGGACGTGTGGGACGATCCGACCGTACCAGCTACGCATTCCTGATGTATCAGCGGAACAAGGTACTCAAAGAAGTGGCGGAGAAGCGACTGACGGCGATCCGTGAATTTACGGAGCTGGGCAGCGGATTCAAGATCGCGATGCGGGATCTGGAGATCCGCGGTGCGGGTACGCTGCTGGGCAAAGAGCAGCACGGACACATCGAGAGCGTCGGTTATGATCTGTACTGCAAGATGCTGGAGGAAGCCGTGCGGGAAGAGCAGGGCGAAAAGGAATCCATCGAAGGCAACTGCACGATCGACCTGGATGTGAACGCCTACATTCCGCCGGAGTACATCGTCAACGAAATGCAGAAACTGGATATTTACAAGCGTATCGCCGCGGTACGGGATGCGGCGGATGCCGATGCAATGCGGGACGAATTGAAAGACCGTTTCGGTACTCTGCCCAAGCAGGCGGAGAACCTGCTGCGCATCGCGCTTGTCAAAGCCAAGGCCGTGTCTTATCATATTACCGAGATCCGCGGAAAAGTGGGACGGATCCGCTTTATTATGGAGAGAACGGCACCGCTGGATACCACGCAGATCCCGGTGCTGGTCAACGAATATGCCGGTGACCTGCGTCTGCAGACCGGACCGGACCCGGAATTTATCTACGTCTATGAGATCGAAGGTCTGGTAGAGCAGGATGCGGAACTGCTGCTGGCACAGTGTGAGAAAGTAGTGGAGAGTTTTAGTATATTATATCCGACGACCGGATGAGGTGTGATATGAATAACAAACAAGAAAAAAGCATCGGCGCTCTGATCGCCAAACTGGTTCTGATCGGGCTGCTCATGATCGGGGGAACCCTGGGCATCATGGGCCTGATCCTGGGCTGGTTCAAAGGCGAGCCGGAGATCCGAACCATCACGCTTTCACAGACAACCGTTGATCTGGAGGAAGGGGAAAAATGCACTCTCCGGATCATGAACATTCACCGCCTGGGCGATCCGTATGTAAAATGGACTGTCAGTGACCGCGAGATTGCATCGGTCAAAGATAACAAGGACGGTACCGCCGAGGTTACGGCCAAAGCGGCGGGACAGGTCACACTGACACTGACGGCCGATCATTGTGAGGAACTGCAGTGCAGCATCACGGTGAGAAAGCCGCCCATCGCCAGCATCGCGGGAACGGCGTGGGAGACGGAAGACGGCGATTACTACTTCCTGGGGGAAGCGGATTACTATTACTTCATCGGACCCAAGACCGAGAACTATATCAAGGGCGGTGCGCAGATCAAAGAAGTGACCCGCGAGGAAATGCTGGAGAGTGAGGCGGCGGCACTGGTAGATTCCGTGGATCACGCGGCCTATTTCCGTCTGGATGTGGTAGCGGATCTGGAAGTGTATTACGGCAGCCGCAGACATGGCAGCCGCTATGCCATCTATGTGGCAGCAAATGAAAATGTGGCAGCGATCTATGACAGCGGCTGGAGCGAGGCACTGCCGGCCAAAAAGATCGACCTGCTTACGGCAGATGCATTGGATGGCAAGTTCCCGGGCGGAGCAGAGATCCCGGAGGAAGCATTGACGGCCTCTACGGCAAACACGGCAGCCGACGGCGGTTTCACTATGGCGGATGTGCGCTTTACTGCGGACGGGACCTATAAGGAGAGTGTGAATGCGATCCAGGTCGGCAATGAACTGATCTTTAAGCGGGGGGATAAGGACCACAACGCTTTGTACCGGATTCCGCTGGACGGCAGCGGCACCCAGCCGACACTGCTGTATCAGCCGGCGGACGGCAGGATCGTGACGGTGTTCGGCACTGACGGAAAACAGCTGCTGATCGGCGAGGGCAACCCGGAAAACGGATCCTACGGAACGGACGCCCTGTATCGAATGGATCTGAATGGCGGTACGCCGACACTTCTGGTGGAAGATACCGTATCGGATTTCTGTGTGATGGGCAATTACATTTACTATACCGATTACACCAAACTGGTGAAACTTTCCATGAGCGGCAGCAGTGAGGTGCTGTGGGATTACGGCGTGTACTGCTATGAAGTCACCGATGAAAACCTGATCTTTTTGTTTGACGGTGATGTGTGGGAATTGATCGATGCCAAGACCGGCGAAGACTGCGGCTATCTGTGCGAGAGCTGCAACCATTCCTACGAATGCGATATGGCCGAGCAGGCGGGGGATTACCTCTATTATGTTGCGTTTGATTATGACAAGGAAACGCTCTCCCTGCATGTGCTGGATATCTGGAACGGTACCGAAACAACGATCGGCGGATCCTACAACGGCAGCAAGCACGATACCTACTGCGTGCTGTTTTATGACAAGTATGCCATGTTTACGACCGAGGATGGCGAGAGCCTGGTGCGCATCGATCTGACGAACGGAAGCGAGAAGCAGATCTATCTCGAAGACGCCGGCTACTGGTATGCAAACGAGATCGTGCTGGTCGATTCGCATCCGATGATCTATGCCTGCGATTCGGAAGAAAACGGATGGTACGTTTACGTGGATGACGCAATGTCACTTACCCCGTTTGTTAGTGGGTTTTAATTTTCTTGATTTGTAACTAACGATACGATATACTAGGGAAGTATTTAATTGTAGTTTGTAGAGCCGAACCATATAGGATGAAGATTCATCTTAGGGAGGAGCCCACGAAGTGGGAAGCGAACTGCTATATTGTGATTTTAATTGGAGGAAGCACCCAACCGTTACTTGCCTTCCCCCCGCTTGCGGGGGGAAGGTGCCCGAAGGGCGGATGAGGATTCATCTTAGGGAGGGGCCCACGAAGTGGGAAGGTGCCCTGAGATATTCGTAAGGGGGGACCCGCTTGCGGGGGGATTCCTTACGATGTAAAGGAAATAGTAAACTATCGAAGTAGTAAATTATCATAGAGAGGAACCAAAATGTCAGAAACAATTTTAGAGATCAAAGACCTGAGCGCCGGGATCGAAGGCGAAGAGATTCTGCATCACATCAACCTGCAGGTCGGACGCGGCGAGATCCATGTACTGATGGGACATAACGGCGCCGGCAAATCGACTCTCGGCAATGTGATCATGGGTAGCCCGGTATATCAGATGACCGGCGGACAGATCCTGTTTGAGGGCGAGGATATCACGCAACTGAGCGTAGATGCCAGAGCAAAGAAGGGCATCTTCCTTTCGTTCCAGAATCCGTTAGAGGTGCCGGGACTTTCTATGGAAGCGTTCCTGCGCAATGCGATCCGCGAAAAGACCGGCAAACCGGTCAAGATCTTTCAGTTCAAAAAGCGTATGGAAGAAGTGCTGAAACTGCTGGATATGGACGCATCCTATGTGGATCGTGACCTGAATGTGGGATTTTCCGGCGGTGAAAAGAAAAAGGCCGAGATCTTCCAGCTGTTGATGCTGGAGCCGAAGCTGGCGATCCTGGACGAGACCGATTCCGGTCTGGATGTGGATGCGGTACGTACGGTTTCCAAGGGCATCGATATCTTCTGCCAGAACGGCGGCACACTGCTGATCATCACCCACAGCACCCGTATTCTGGATGCGCTGAAGGTAGATCACACGCATGTACTGATCGACGGCAAGATCGTGGCAGAGGGTGACGGCAGCCTGGTAGACGAGATCAACCAGGGCGGCTATGCGAAGTATACGAAATAAGTAAGAGGATTTATAAATGGCAGAAATGCGAAGGGACAATCCCATCGATATATCCGAAGATAACAACCGCGAACTCTTAAATGATGTGGAGCGCGGACTGTATGACTTTAAGGACGAGGAACGTGACGAAGATTTCTATAAAGTAGACGAAGGTCTGACAGAAGAGATCGTTCGGCAGATTTCGGCGGAAAAACACGATCCGGACTGGATGCTGGACTTCCGTCTGAAATCTTTAAAGATCTATCACGAGCTGGGGGTTCCGCAGTGGGGCCCGCCCATTGACGGTTTGGATATGGCACGGATCGTGACCTATGTAAAGTCCAAGACCGAGATGAAGGCGAGCTGGGAAGAACTGCCGGATGACATCAAGAATGCATTTGAAAAACTGGGCATTCCGCAGGCGGAGCGCGAGCAGCTGGCCGGCGTGGGCGCACAGTACGATTCCGAGCTGGTTTATCACAACGTGCGTAAGGACGTGGAAGAGCAGGGCGTCATCTATACCGATATGGAGAGCGCACTGACCGGGCAGTATGCCGATATGGTTCGTGAGCACTTTATGAAACTGGTGCCGCCGACGGATCACAAGTTTGCGGCATTGCACGGTGCGGTATGGTCCGGCGGATCCTTTGTTTATGTACCGCCCGGAACCAAGGTGGAGATCCCGCTGCAGTCCTATTTCCGGCTGAATGCACCGGGCGCCGGACAGTTTGAGCACACACTGATCATCGTGGACGAAGGCTCGGATGTGCATTTCATCGAGGGATGCTCGGCACCGAAATACAATGTGGCCAATCTGCATGCGGGCTGCGTGGAGCTGTTTGTCGGCAAGAACGCACACCTGCGTTATTCGACCATCGAGAACTGGTCGAAAAATATGTATAACTTAAATACCAAGCGCGCCATCTGCGAAGAGGGCGGCACGATCGAGTGGATCTCGGGATCCTTCGGATCTCACGTATCCTATCTGTATCCGACCTCCGTATTGAAGGGGGATCATTCCCACGCGGAGTTTACCGGTATCACTTTTGCCGGTAAGGGACAGAACCTGGATACCGGCGCCAAGATGATCCATCTGGGCAAGAACACTTCGAGTTTCATCGATACCAAGTCGATCTGCAAGAGCGGCGGTATCAGCACCTATCGCAGTTCCGTGGAGATCCGTAAGCAGGCGGAAGGCGCAAAGGCATCCGTCAACTGCGGTTCCTTGATGCTCGATTCCATCTCCCGCTCCGATACGGTGCCGGCAATGGACATCCGCACGGACAAGGCAGATGTGGGACACGAAGCAAAGATCGGTCGTATCAGCGATGAGGCTGTTTTCTATATGATGAGCCGCGGCATCAGCGAGGCAGAAGCCAGAGCGATGATCGTCAGCGGTTTTGCAAATCCGGTGAGCAAGGAGCTTCCGCTCGAGTATGCTGCCGAGATGAACAACCTGATCAAATTGGAAATGGAGCAGGGGTAAGGATATGGAGATAAAGAAGATCGTAAACCATCTGCCGGTATTTACCTGGAACAGGCTGGATTTTAACGAAGCGGTAATGACTGCCGATGCGGAATTTACAACGCAGTCCTGCCGAAAAGATACCGAACTGCCGGAAGGCATGCAGCTGGTGAAAGAACTGGACCGCGCAGCTTTGAACGAATGGAGCAAAGCGCACGGTTGTGAAAATAAGCCGGAAGCCATCGTGGCAGGCAAGTTCCCGATGTATGCACCGGAGCAGTTTCAGACCGGTATGGGCAGCGAGATCGATGATCTGCTGGAGGAAGCCGGCGTAAAGACGCAGCTCTACGAGGTAGAAGCAGGCAAAAAGATCACAACACCGGTGAAGTTTCACTATCACTATCCGGAAGGAGCCGCTTCGATGGAAGCGTTACTCATCCATGTGAAGAAGGGTGCCGAGATCACGCTGATTCAGTATTTTACGGGGGACGCGGGCAAGGGCTTTGTAGGAACTTCTACGAGAGTGTATCTCGAAGAAGGCGCCAAGATGCATCTGGTTAAAGCGCAGATGCTGCCGAAGGATTTTGTATTCTTTGATGATCTGGGCGTAAAGCAGCTGGACGACGCGGACTTTACCTTTACCCAGCTGGAACTGGGATCGGACAAGGCCTATGCAGGTGCCTGCTTTGACCAGATCGGTGATCGTTCCGTGCTGCGTGCCGATATGGGCTATATGACAATGCCGGGCAGCTTTTTGGATTATAACTATGTGGATACCTTCCGCGGGAAAAAGACGGAGGGCGTGATGCGCTTCCGTGGTGCGATGTTTGAGAATTCGCACAAGGTTTCCCGTGAGACACTGGATTTCCGTCAGAATTGTACGGATGCCGAGGGCGATGAAGAAGAGGATATCCTGGTATTGGGCGATGACATCATCAACAAGGCCAATCCGATGATCCTGGGCGAAGAGGAAAAGATGGGCGGGCGTCACGCCGTAACGATCGGCAAGCTCTCCCCCGAGATGCTCTTCTATATGCAGAGCCGCGGCATCGATACGGCAAAGGCACAGGAGTTGATGGTACGCGCCCGCATTATGGAAGTGGCCGGCCGCATCCCCGACGACGAGATCAAACAGGCCGCCGGCCTCTGCGTCGACCGCATCTACTGCAACCGCACCGACTGCGACGGCGTCTGCCGATAGATAGAAACTTGCCTTCCCCTTGAGGGGAGTTGTTATTCTTGCCTTCCCCTCGCTTGCGGGGGGAAGGTGGCCGAAGGCCGGATGAGGGGCACCTTCGCTGGTGATCCCCTGCAATACAGAAAAT
>CAMJAP010000025.1 GCA_946403625.1 uncultured Lachnospiraceae bacterium | reverse complement strand
TTCGGCGGGATCTCATCCTCTTCCGAAGGGGTGAAGATGATCAAAAATATGACAGCGTATCTCCTGCATAAAGGCAGACCGCTGCAGATTCCGGGAATGGTCATAAACAGTGGCTTTAAGTTCATTGGCTATCAGCTGGGAAAGCATTATAAGTGCCTGCCGGCTTGGGTGATCCGGAAGGTGACCATGAACCCGAACTATTGGAAGCAGGGAGAGTGACGGGGCGTTTGGTTCTGCTTGCAATCTGCCGGAAGATATAGTATAGTAATGGAAATTATGTAAACTGGAAAGTGAGGCATACCGGATGTATACGATCGCAGATCTTTATGACCTGGAACATACGCTTGCGAAGGACTACCTTTCGCAGTTCACCTACCCCTGGGAAGCGTTAAAGGGGATCAAGGACTTTATCCTGCAACTGGGACCGACGCTGGGCGATGACTATGAAGAAAGAGAAGAGCATGTGTGGGTACACAAGACGGCAAAGGTCTTCCCGTCCGCCTATCTGGGGGCACCGTGCATCATCGGCCCCAATACCGAAGTGCGTCATTGCGCATTTGTCCGCGGATCCGCTCTGGTCGGTGCGGACTGCGTAGTCGGCAATTCCGTGGAACTCAAGAACGTGATCCTCTTTGATCATGTGCAGACACCGCATTACAATTATGTCGGCGATTCCATTTTGGGCTACTATTCCCATATGGGGGCAGGCTCCATCACTTCCAATGTGAAGTCGGACAAGCAGCTGGTGGTCGTACACAACGGCACCGAGCAGATGGAGACCGGCATCAAGAAATTTGGCGCGATGCTGGGCGATCACGTAGAAGTGGGCTGCAACTCAGTGTGCAATCCGGGTACGGTGATCGGGCGTAACAGTAATGTTTATCCGACCTCCTGCGTGCGCGGTGTGGTACCGGAAAACAGCATTTACAAAAACAACGGAGAGATTGTGAGGAAGAGAGAAAATGGGTAAGTATTTCGGAACCGACGGCTTCCGCGGGGAGGCAAACAAAAATCTGACATTTGAGCACGCGATCAAGATCGGTCGTTTTCTGGGCTGGTACTATGGTGCCAGAGAAGGCAAGAAAGCCAAGATCGTGATCGGCAAAGATACCAGACGCTCCAGCTATATGTTCGAGTATGCACTGTGTACCGGTCTGATGGCTTCCGGTGCGGATGCGTATATTATGCATGTAACCACCACACCTTCGGTAGCCTACATCACCCGTGTGGATGATTTTGACTGCGGTATCATGATCTCTGCATCCCACAATCCGTACTACGATAACGGCATCAAACTGTTGAACGGTAGCGGAGAAAAGATGGACGAAGAGACCATCCTGAAGGTAGAAGATTATATCGACGGCAAGCTGGAGATTCCGGTGGCAGAGCGCGATCAGATCGGCCGTACCGTGGACTATGTGGCAGGCCGCAACCGTTACATCGGCCACCTGATTTCGATGTCCAAGTACAGCTTCAAGGACAAGAAGGTAGGTCTGGATTGTGCGAACGGTGCCTCCTGGCAGATCGCCAAGGGCGTGTTTGACGCATTGGGCGCAAAGACCTATGTGATGAACGATGCACCGGACGGCTACAACATCAACACCGACTGCGGTTCTACGCATATCGAGCACCTGCAGAAGTTTGTGGTGGAAAAAGGCCTGGATATCGGCTTTGCTTTTGACGGCGATGCAGACCGTTGCCTGGCTGTGGATGAGAAGGGCAATGTTCTGACCGGTGACCATATCCTATATGTTTACGGTGTATATATGAAGGAACGCGGTAAACTGCTGAACAACAAAGTGGTGACCACGGTCATGAGCAACTTCGGTCTGTACAAGGCATTTGACAAGGCCGGCATCGAATATGACAAGACAGCGGTAGGCGATAAATATGTATACGAAAATATGCAGCAGACCGGCAACCGTCTGGGCGGTGAGCAGAGCGGTCACATCATTTTCTTAAAATATGAGACCACCGGCGACGGTATCCTGACTGCATTGAAACTGATGGAAGTGATGCTGGCAAAGGAAAAGCCGATGAGCGAGCTGGCAGCGCCGGTAGTGTTCTATCCGCAGGTACTCAAGAATGTGCGTGTGAAGAGCAAACCGGAAGCGCAGAACGATCCGGATGTGCAGAAGGCGGTTGCCGATGTGGCTGCAGCACTGGGCAGCGACGGACGCATCCTGGTACGCGAGAGCGGTACCGAGCCGTTGATCCGCGTGATGGTGGAAGCCGGCAGCAACGAAGTGTGCGAAAAGTATGTGGATCAGGTGATCGATGTGATCCGCGCAAAAGGACACTTGGAGTAGATTTCACAGATCGGTGACGAAAACAACACAAAATTGCAATTTTTTCTTCACATTATGTTCACAGATCATTACTAGAATGAAGACCATCAGGAACGGAAAGAGTTCCCGGTGGTCTTAATTAATTCATACTTCGCAGAGGAAGGAAGTGCATACTTTATGTACACAAACAATGGTTTACCGAATGGTTATGATCCGAGAACGCAGGGCGCCTATACCGGCGGAAATAATGGCTACATTCCGCCGCAGGGGTATTCGATGCCGCCGCAGCCGGAGATGAATAAAAAGAAGAAAAAGAACGGCGGCTTTGTAAAGAAGGTTGCTGCAGCATCGGTTCTGGGAATCCTTTTTGGTGGATCCGGTTGTGCCGGGTTTTATGCAGCGCGTGAGGCGGGTATCGCCCTGGGCTGGGTGGAAGAGGAGCAGCCGAGCAAAGCAGAAACGCAGACCCCGGAACGCGGATCGGTGGCCAGAGCAGCGACGGTAACACCGACCGAAACGGAAAAGAGTGTGGCGATGCCGACGGCAGTTGCTACGACGGTCGTGACCGATGTGACGGATGTGGTAGAAAATGTAATGCCGTCCATCGTTTCGATCACCAATACCGGATACGAAAGCTACTATTATTATAAAGTGCCTACGGAGTCCAGCGGATCCGGCATCATCATCGGATCCAACGATGAGGAACTGCTGATCGTGACCAACTACCATGTGGTGGAAGGAAACGACAAGCTGTATGTAGACTTTGTAGACGGTACGGAATCGCAGGCGCTGGTCAAGGGCACCAATTCTTCCAGCGATCTGGCAGTGATCGCGGTGAAAATGGAAGATCTGGCGCCGGAAACCTTAGATGCCATCGAGATCGCTACCATGGGGGATTCGGATTCGCTGAAAGTCGGAGAACCGGCGATCGCCATCGGTAATGCATTGGGATACGGGCAGTCGGTAACGACCGGTGTGATCAGTGCAGTGAACCGCGAAATGAATATGGAGAACACTTCCGGCACCTTCATCCAGACGGATGCAGCCATCAACCCGGGGAACTCCGGCGGCGCTTTGTTAAACATCCGCGGTGAAGTGATCGGTATCAACTCCAACAAGATCGGCGGATCTACTGTAGAAGGTATGGGCTATGCCATCCCGATCTCTGCCGCACAGCCGATCATCGAAGATCTGATGACGCGTACCACCAGAACCCTGGTTGCGGAAGAAGACCGCGGTTATCTGGGGATCACCGGGGCAACCGTGACCAGTCAGGAGATCGCTTTTTACGGCTACCCGGAAGGTGTGTATGTAGCCAATGTGAATGCCGGTTCGGCAGCAGAGGAAGCCGGTTTACAGCGCGGCGATTACATTATGGAATTTGACGACCAGAAGATCACTTCGATGGAGCAGTTACAGCGTCTGCTGATGTACTATGAAGAGGGCGCTGCTGTAGAGATACAGATTGAGCGTCCCACCAGAAACGGATACGACGAATTGACCCTACAGGTGACTCTGGGCGACAAGAGTACGCTGGGCAGGACCAATTGAGTGGCTGGTGTCCGGAAAACAAAGGGATAGATGAGTAAAGTTCTGTCCGTGCGCTATACACGGGCAGAATTTTTTGTTATTATTATGTAATGTGAGTTTTTGCCTTCCCCTTGATGGGAAGCGGAAATATATATCAACGGAGGAGTAACAATGACAGATCAGGATCAGAATAAAGACGGATACGAGGAACTGTGCAGCATTTGCCGCAGACCGGAGAGCGTCGCCGGCAAACTGGTTCGTATGCCGATGAATATGTATATCTGCCCGCAGTGCATGGACAAGCTTTCGGATATGATCGATTCGCAGATGGGGGGCATGAACAATGCCGGTGCCATCGATTGGTCCAAGGTAATGAGCATGTACAATCCGTCGAATTTTCAGATGGATCCCAATATGTTTAATCAAAACATAACAAAAACCGAGAGCGAAGATGCGGAGGGTGACGAAAAAACTGCAGAAAGTGCGGAAGAATCCGGGGAGTCCAAGGATCTGAAAAAGACGGACGAGGAAGAGGCGGAGAAGAAAGAGAAAAAGAAGAGCTCCGGAATCCCGAAAGTCAGTTTCGTGAACTTTGCGGACCTGCCGTTTGACTTTGGCTTCGGTGGCCGTCAGAAGGTAAAGAAGAAAGAAAAGGGCGAACACAAGCCGCTGATCGAACTGAAAGATATCCCGGCACCGCACAAGATCAAGGCAATGCTGGATGAATATGTGGTAGGCCAGGAAAAAGCCAAGAAGATCATGAGTGTTGCGGTCTACAATCACTACCAACGGATCGCGACCAACACCATGGACGAGATCGAGATCGAAAAGTCCAATATGTTAATGCTAGGGCCTACCGGTTGCGGTAAAACATATTTGGTACAGACACTTGCGAGAATATTAAATGTACCTTTAGCAATTACGGATGCTACTACCCTGACGGAAGCAGGCTACATCGGTGATGATATTGAGAGTGTTGTCAGCAAGTTGCTTGCGGCTGCCGGCAACGATGTGGACAAGGCGGAGCAGGGTATCATTTACATCGACGAGATCGACAAGATCGCAAAGAAGCAGAATACCAATTCCCGTGATGTGAGCGGTGAATCCGTACAGCAGGGAATGTTGAAGCTGCTCGAAGGCGCAGACATCGAGGTACCCATCGGGGCATCCTCCAAGAATGCAATGGTTCCGACCACTACGGTAAACACACGCAATATCCTGTTCATCTGTGGCGGAGCATTTCCGGGCATCGAAGAGATCATCAAGAACCGCCTGAACAAGAGCGGCGGTATCGGCTTCCATGCAGAGCTGGCGGACAAGGACGATCAGAGCAAAAAGATCATGCAGAAAGTAGAGACCGAGGACATCCGCAAGTTCGGTATGATCCCGGAATTTGTCGGCCGTCTTCCGATGGTATGCGCCCTGGAGGGGCTCGACCAGCAGATGATGGTGCGCATCTTAAAAGAGCCGAAGAATGCCATCCTCAAGCAGTACCAGAAGTTGTTGGCGCTCGATGAAGTGAAGCTGAATTTTGCAGACGATGCGCTGGAGCTGATCGCGGAAAAAGCCATCAAAAAAGAGACCGGTGCCCGCGCGCTGCGTTCCATCCTGGACGAGTATATGGTGGACATTATGTACGAAATCCCCAAGGATGACAATATCGGTACGGTAACGATCACACGCGACTACCTTGAAGGCAAAGGGGCGCCCGAGATCATCGTACGCGGTGCGGAGTAACCACAAAACGATCACTGGTGTCATAGGGACCGTTCCCCATGACACCTTTTTTTATTTGGGCTCGCCGATATTCCTGCCTTAACATAATACAATTATGTAACTATGCGTAGTTCAACGCAATTATTTCTATAAATGCATCTATATTCTGCGTTTTTCATTTTATGTAACGGAAAATCCCTACGGTATAAATAAAGCATATCGATAGTAATTTACATTATTCCATATTACAGAGGAAATAATATGTAAACCTCAAACGGATGAATTAAAAGCAGAATTAACATATAGAATTACATATAACACAACTAACAACATAAATTTTTGCAATAAATGTACACAATCATATTATGTGAACAATAGAAGACAGCACGATATTATGTAAACCACAATGTAAAAGCCACCAAAATGCCTTATGTAAAGCCATATCAGCTCCCAAAAGCAACATAACTGTGTAAAACAGACTTTATGTAAATGAAAAGGGTCAGATCCTACAGGGATTTGGATGCCTAAATCCGGGATGGGAGAGGGGCATAATTGAGGAGGGAAATTCCCAAATAAATTATGTCGACGAAAAGCAGGTGCCCAAAGTATCAAAATACCGGAAATATAACGAAATTCCCAATAACTGTGTAATGCCCGTATTACCTATAGACCATTTTGGTCAAAGGGCGTTTTGGGCTCGGATTTAGGACGAAACAGAGAAGTACTGCCTGAAATAGATTATGTCAATCAAAATATCTAATCAGGATTTGATACAAGAAATCTAATTGCATATTTTCGATTCTTTCCGAGTAACATAAAATGGCTGCACAAATTTTTGGGAGCACCCAAAACATCCCCGAGAGAAATTCTTATGGGTAACAAAAAACAGCCCCTCGGGAGAAATTCTTCGGGGCTGTTGCATTCATAATCCTTTTTCCGGCATTTCCGGAAATGGAAGATTACTTGTTTGTGATCAGCGTACCGCTCTTTCCTTTCAGAGCATCGGTAGCGTTGGCCAGCGAAGTGATGATCACGCGGCCGGTAGGAACGGCTTCCAGATAAGCGATGGCAGCTTCGATCTTCGGCAGCATGTTATTGGTGCCGAATTCGCCTTTTTCGATCAGTTCCTTTGCCTGAGCAACACTCATCTCGGTGATGGGAGCGGCGTGATCGGTCTCAAAGCCGGTATAGACATGGTCTACGCTGGTGAAGATCAGCAACTGTTCTGCAGCCAGGTCAGCGGCAAGCTTTCCGGCGATGCTGTCTTTTTCGATCACGGCAGAAGCGCCCTTTAAGATGTGGTTCTGTTCGATCACGGGAATACCGCCGCCGCCGCAGGCGATAACGATCTGTCCGGCATCACTCAAAGTACGAATGGCATCAATCTCCACGATGTCGATCGGCTTGGGAGCTGCCACGACACGACGGAAGCCTTTGCCGGGTACTTCGGTAACATAGTTGCCTTTACGCTGTTCCTGTTCCGCATCCTCTTTGGACATATAACGGCCCAGGGCTTTCTGCGGCTCGTAGAATGCTTCGTCATAGGGATCTACGGTTACCTGGGTCAGGATCGTGCTGACCGGTACGGCAACGCCGCGGCTGTACAGTTCCGAGCGCAGGGAATTCTGCAGGTCGTATCCGATATAGCCCTGGCTCATTGCCGAGCAGACGCACATCGGTGCCGGGGTATAGTCGATATAGACACGGCGCAACTCGGTCATTGCCTTATGGATCATGCTGACCTGCGGGCCGTTGGAGTGCGTAATGATGAGCTGCATATTTTGCTCCACCAGATCTGCCAGAGCCTTGGCGGTGTGCTTTACCGCATCCATCTGTTCCAATGTGGTGCTTCCGAGAGCTTCATGTCCCAGGGAAACCACGGTTTTCATCTTTGCCATTGATTTATTCCCCCTTGAAAAAGGATTAATAGTAAACATAAGATTATTATGTTTATACATAACGATTATAGCAGAACAGAAGGCATTTTGCGATAGTTTTTGATGTGTTTTTTGCGGTGGGACAGGACTTTTTGCGAAAGATTAAAATTGGGGGTGGACAAAACGAAACGGATATGATATTTTCTTTCTCGCACAATCTGACAAAACTTTCATGGACAGACGGGATCTGTCGATCGGCTATCCTCCGAAATGGTCAAGGAGGAAAACCAGATGAAAAAAGAATACAGAATAAGGACCGGTGGCAGGAAGTTATTGCCGTTTCTCTTGCTGCTGGCTTGCGGAGGAAAGTGGGATGCGATCAGCGCTGCCGGGCCGGAGCAGACCACGGGGGAACCGTCCGTAGAATTGCAGCATACGCATAGCGAAGACGGCGGATGCTACGAGGAAGTGCATATCGAGTGCGACGGGTGGATCTATGAATCCTACAAGGATCACAATGACCGACAGGTCTATGTGTGCGTCAAATGTCCGAATTTTTACTATGATGATCCGCCAAAGACATGTACCGGACGATGGGAGAGACAGATGACCTGCGAGCTGTCTTCTCTGGGGCGCTTTGTGCTGCGCAAAACGGGGGAAGGGGAAGATGCTGCCCTGGAAGCCCGGATCGAAGACCGGAACGAAGTCGTCAAAGAGTATGATATCGAGTGGAATGTTTCCGGAGCGGAGCAAAGTGACGGGGTGAGCCGTGTGTCGATCACGCAAAACCGGACCTACTCGGCAACGCTGCACTGGTACGATGCAAAGGCAGAGTGCTGGTATGATAACACACTTTCCTATACGGATCTGTCTGTGCCGATTCGGATCCGTTATATGGATGGGGACCGGCTGCTGCAGGAAGAAACGATGTCGTATGGCGGCAGCCTGCCCGGGATCCGCGTGCCGCAACGGAAAGGGTACTCGTTTGCCGGGTTTTACTGCGGAGATACACGCTATTATGACGCGGAAGGAACGCCGGTTTTGGAGGATACGGAATTTGCGGAGACCCGACTGGAATTGCAGGCGAGATGGCAGACCAAGACCTACCTTTTGCACTACGGCAGCGATGCAGACGGGGATGGCGTGCCGGACCGGAGCGTTCGCGTAGCCTACGGCGAGGAGATCCCTGCGATCGTTCCGGTAACGGACGAAAACAGAAGCGGCTTTCATTTTGACGGCTATGCGTATGAGGGGCAGAAGCTGTTTGCTGCGGACGGAACTTCCGGAAAAACCTGGCAGTGGGATCCGGACGGGGATGTAGTGCTGGATGCGCTTTGGGACACAGAGCGTTATATGGTGTATTACGGTGAGGATGCGGATGGTGACGGCATGCCGGATCATTCGTTTGAAGCACGCTACGGGGAAGAATACAGTGCCGTTCCGGTGCCGGAGATGGCCGATGGGGAGGAGTTTCGCGGTTACCGGCTGGACGGAGATCCCGTATTTGATGCGGATGGAAACCCGACCGGCGTGTGGAAATGGCTGGTGGAGGAGCCGATCCTGAAAGCGGATATCCGTACGATATCGCGGGGGCAGGAAGTACGAGAGGAGCCCGAAACTCCGCAAGCGGACGAGGAGGAAGAAGAACCGGAACAGGATCAGACGACACCAACACCGCAACCTGTACGGCAGGAGGAAGCAAACGGATCCGACCGGGACGAACCGCAGCCGAGCATTGAATTGCCTGAAAATGTGAAGGAAACCATTCCGGAACAACCGGCGATAACCGTACCGGAACCCGATCACGAAGAACGTGAAATCTGCGATCTGACGGAGCCGGGCGGAACAGAAGAGAGCCGGGATGTCGCTCCCTATAGCAAAGAGTCCGACATTGTGCAAACAACGCCTTATCCCGGGGGGATCGCGGAGCCGGCAGAAGCAGTGGTTTCGGAAACGATTTTGCCGGAGTGCATTGCCGAACCGGCGGCAACGGTAGCGCTCCCGGTGGTGCAGAGTGCTGAGACCGATGGGGATGCGACGGACAGAGGTGAGAAGAATCACATCCGCAGCCGGGCCGCTGTGGTAGGAACGGCGGTGGCGGTTACTACCGGCTGCCTGGGCGGGATTGCCGGGATACACGCCGGTCTGGTCTATCTGTTCGCCATGGCGGAGGTGCATACGATCTGTGTTGACGGGCGCAAGAAGCGGCTGGGCAAACTGCAGATCCGGACGGAAAAGGGGCGGGCTTACAGGATCGAACTGGGACAGGATCTGCTGGAACGCTGCGAAACGGACCGTGTCTGCATACGGTTTTCGGGCCTTTTTGTGCGCCTTCACAGGAACCGTGATCTGATCGTCAGGATGAGGGAAAAGAAACATTCCGGGATCATTCAAAAAGAGATCTATGTAAATCTTACGGAGTAGGATTTTGCCGGCCCGTGCCACTGCCAATTGCTTGCAAGTTGGCGTAAAAAAGGGTAAAATAATAGTGGCATATTATACATATTAGGGATCGAAGAAAATGATCAATCTGTTTCAGGAAATTCAAAAAAAGAATAAGATGTTCGGGATGCCGATCGGGGCAGCAGGCAATAAACTGCTGGATAATTCCATGCTCGGCAAGGACATCTCGGAATATATTGTCAAAAGGCTGGCGATCGTTTGCGATGATGTGCAGATTGCAGACGCGGATGCGCTCAGTTATCTGGAGATCCTGTGTTTCCGTGTGATCGAGGACTCCCGCATTATGCCGCAGATGCGCTCCCTTTTGCATGTTCTGGAAAAACTGGAAGAAGACCTGTCCTACTCCACCGAGATCTTCGGGGAGCGGGCGAGGTTTATTCTGGATTTCCTGGAGGCGGATACACTGCGCAAAGCGGTGGACAAATCCATGAACAGCCGCGAGCGGAATGTGCTGGGGCGCATCACCCGTATGCGGCGCACCTATCTGGAAAAGATGTCGGATGCGGCTCCGAAGGAGTCGTGGAAGCGACCGGCGGAAATGAAGGCATATCTGGACGACTATATCATCGGGCAGGACGATGCCAAGATGGCGGTCTGCACGGCGGTTTACGGTCATGGAAAACGACTGCGTCACCCGGAACAGAAATTTGCGCCCAATGTGGTGCTGCTGATCGGTCCTTCGGGCTGCGGCAAGACCGAGATCATGCGGCGGATCCGCGACATCGTGGACTACCCTATGGTCTTTACGGATGTATCTTCGCTGGGAGCCAGCCAGTTCCGCGGCAGACATAAGGAAGATATCCTGCTGGAACTCTATGAAGCAGCCGGACGGAAAAAGGCGGATGCGGAACGGGGGATCATCTTTATGGATGAGTTTGACAAACTGCTGCTTCCGGCCATTTCGGAGCGCGGCGTCAATATTCATGACGATGTGCAGTCGCAGATGCTGACGATGCTCGAAGGCAGCGAGATCGAACTCAAAGCTGACGGGATGCCGCTGTTATTGGATACTTCGCATATGCTGTTTGTGCTGGCGGGGGCATTTCAGGGCATTGAGGAATACATCAAATCGGATAAGAAGAAAAGAGAAAATCTGCCAGGCAACATCGGATTCTTATCTCCGTTGGAAAAGGAGATGGATCTGTCGTTCATCCGGGACAATATCAACCATGAAGTACTCATGGAATACGGAATGAAACGGGAACTGGCAGGCCGTGTATCGACGGTGTCGGTTTTGGAACGCCTGACCGAGCAGGACCTGATCCGTATCCTGACCGAGCCGAAGGATAACCTGATCGAGCGTTATGAGCGGGAACTGCAGCTTTCGGTTGCGGCGGATCTGATCTTTACGGACGATGCGTTGCTGGCGGTGGCACGGCAGGCACTGAAAACACCGGTGGGTGCGAGAGCATTGCAGAGTATCCTGGGTAAGGCGCTGCGAAAAGTGCTGTATCGTGCACCGGAAATGAAGGGGCTGAAGCGCGTGGTGATCAATGAAGATGTGATCTTAAACGGTGCGGAGGCAATGTATGAGGTGGAAGGTACATCCGCAGATGACGGATTGCCGGAGGTAGAGAGTTAAGTGAAGCAGATCTTTTTGTGTCAAAACGATGAGGAATGCACGCAATACATAAAGAACCTGGTGGTGCAGTACAAAGAAGCCGGGGGCGCTTTTTCGCATGAGCAGCTGATCGTCGATTATCTGCGCATTCTTTTGCATTATATTATGATGACACGGCCGGAGAGCGAGCGCAATCTGGACAGCGTGTTCAAACTGATGGGGGCCAGCTTTAAGGAAAAAGGCTACCGGACGCCGTTTTGGGCGATCATCCGGGAGGCGGCATCCGCCTACAAGAACGATCCGGTCTTTTATCTGGCAAAGGCCGTTGAGACCGAGATCACCAATGATGATCTGGAAGAACTCTTTTCCTTTATGGAATACGAACTGATGCGGGATTCGGATCGCCAGCAGGCAGAGGATGCGCTGGGACAGCTGGCGGTTTGCCGTATCCGTTATCAGCAGAATAAAGTGCGCAATATCAAGATGCCGCGGAAGACGGAAGAAGTCCGAAACCGTGCGGATCTGCCGTTTATGGAAGATTGCAGGAACTTTATCCGTGACTATACACCGCGCAAGATCAAGGAATACCTGGATCGTTTTGTGATCGGGCAGGACGAGACAAAGGAAGTGCTCAGCACGGCGGTCTACAATCATTTCCTGCGTATTGTGTATCCGGATGCGCATCTGATCAAGACAAATGTGCTGATGGTGGGGCCTTCCGGCTGCGGCAAGACCGAGATGATCCGGCGGCTGACTGATCTGGTGCCGGTGCCGGTGGTGATCTCGGATTTCAGCGGGATCGTGGCAACGCCGTGGAAGGGGCGCAATAAAGAAGAAAGTCTTTTGAATCTGTATCTCAAATCGGGCAAAGATATCGAACTGACCGAATGCGGGATCGTTTTCTGTGATGAATTTGACAAGATCATCCCGGCAAAACTCTATTCCAAGGGCGGCGATATCAATAATGAATTGCAGGGGCAGTTGCTTGGCATGTTTGAGGGCACGGACATCGATGTGCCGCTGCAGGACAAATCCAGCGGTCAGGAGATCCTGCTGATGAACACCACGGATATCCTGTTCATCTGTGCCGGGGCTTTTGAAGGACTGGACAAGATCGTGCGGAAGGAATATGTACAGAGCGGCATCGGTTTTGGCAGTGAAGTTTCCGGGGAAGAGACCTTTGAGATGACCGGGGAGTTATTAAAGACCGAGCATCTGATGGAATACGGGATGAAACCGGAACTGGCAGGACGACTCAGTACGGTCACGGTTTTGAAAAAACTGGATCGGGAGACCATGAAACGCGTGCTGGTGGAGCCGGAGGACAGCATCCTTTCGAGATACGAGCGCGAGTTTATGATCGAGGACAATGTACAGCTGCGGTTCACGGACGAGGCATTGGATGTGATCATCGACCGGGTGAACGAAATGAGCATCGGTGCCCGCGGGCTGAATGCGGTGGTACGGGATATCCTGAAAGATGCATTGTTTGAAGTGCCGACGATGACGGGGGCGAAAGAAGTGTTGATCACGGCAGCGGTTGCCAGGAAAGAAAGCAAGCCGGCATATTTATAGAGCAGTAGAACTAGAAACTCGAGACTTTTCAGACGGGGGCATGACATGAAGATAGAGAGTCAAAGGATCGGAAAACTGCAGAGAGCGGTATTGTTTCGGACGATTTTGCCCATGCTGGTCATGTGTATTGTGATCGATGCGATGGCCATGTTGCAGTCGAAGGCTTCCCTGACGCAGGAGTTGAACCGGTCTCTTTATGCAACGGCAGCTTCGGTGGCGGAGAGCTATGAGACGATGTACCCCGGCGATTATAGGCTGATGCAGCTGGGCGGTGGCTATGTTTCCTTATATAAAGGTGACTATGAACTGACGGAACAGTATGACTTTCTGGACCGCCTGCGGGAAAAGACCGGGATGCATATCTCGCTGTTTTTTAAAGATGCGCGTATTTTGACTACTTTGCAGGATGATGCGGGCAACCGTTATGCCGGCAGCGCGATCAATGCGGCGGTATCTTCACAGATGATGCGCAAACGACAGCCGCTCTATTATGAAGTGGAGATCGGCACGGAACTGTACTATGCCTGCTATATCCCGTTGTGGAACGCGGACAACGATCTGGTGGGAATGGTCGCTACGGCCATCACTTCGGCGGAGGTCAAGAGCGAAGCGGCCAAAGCATCCCTGCCGATCCTGGTGATCACGGTGCTGGGACTGTTGGTGGCCAGCTTTATCAGTGTTCGTTATACCAGTCGTATTGTCAGTGCCATCGGGCAGATCCACAAGTTTTTATCGGGAATGGTGGCCGGCAATCTGAGCAATGTGATGCCGGATAAAGTGCTGAAACGCAAGGACGAGATCGGACAGACCGGCGGAGAGATCGTGCGGATGCAGAATGCCGTGCGCGTGCTGGTGGAGTGTGATCCTCTGACGACGCTATATAACCGTCGGTACGGCAATGCCAAGCTGAAGAATATGCAGAAACGCTCCAAACAGACCGGGGCTCCGTTTGCGATCGCCATCGGGGATATTGACTTTTTCAAGAAAGTGAACGATACTTATGGGCACGATGCCGGTGACGAAGTGCTCAAATTTGTGGCCGGAGAGCTCAAGGAACTGATGGGCGGACGCGGCCATGCCGTGCGCTGGGGCGGTGAAGAGTTTTTGCTGATCTTTGAAGATATGAGTCTGATCAGTGCCGGCGCAGCGTTGGAAGAGTATGTGGATCGTCTGCATGGACTGAGTGTGAATTACAAATATCAGACCATACGGGTGACGATGACGATCGGTCTTGTGGAAGGGACCCCTGAGGGTGACCTGGAAGAGATGATCAAGCAGGCAGATGAGCGCCTATATTATGGTAAGGAACACGGCAGAGACCAGCTGGTGGTGACTATGGATGGCGCGCAGCCGTGCTATCGTGAACTGTTGGTGTTCCAGCAGGATGAAAAGCGCGGTAATACGATGATTACCTTCTCGGAGGAGATCCTGGATGCGGAAAATCCGATGCAGCTTTTTGCGGACATTGCCATGCGTGAAGCGGAGCAGGAGCGGGAAGAACAGATGAATACAGAAGGGGAAGAAGATTCGGGGGATACGAATAAAGGGGAGAAGACGGAAGAGAAAAAAGATGAGTGAAGCAAGTGCATTAAATGAAGCAAGTGGTGTGAAAGAAAACAAAATGGGCGTGATGCCCATGAACAAATTGTTGATCAATATGGCGCTGCCAATGATGATATCCATGCTGGTACAGGCATGTTATAACATCGTAGACAGCGTTTTTGTAGCCCAGCTCCAGGAAGGTACGGACGAGGCTACGTCGCCGGCGCTGGCGGCCCTGGGAATGGCGTTTCCGTTTCAGATGCTTATGATCGCTTTCGGAACCGGTCTGTGCGTCGGCGTGAATGCGATCCTTTCCAGAGCGCTGGGAGAAAAGGATTATGACACGGTGCAAAAGACGGCAAACAACGGTGTCTTTCTGGCGGCGTGCAATTTTGTGCTGTTTCTGGTGATCGGCTTGTTCATGTCGAGACCACTGATCGCGGCACAAAAAGCGACGGGACTTACACTGGAGTATGGAACGCAGTACCTGACCATCGTATTCTGCGGATCCTTCGGTATCTTTACGCAGTTTATTTTTGAGCGTTTGCTGCAGTCCACCGGTAAGACGATCTTTTCCATGTTTACACAGATCACCGGCGCCGTGATCAATATCATCCTGGATCCGATCCTGATCTTCGGTCTGTTTGGTATGCCGGAACTCAAGGTGGCAGGCGCAGCGCTGGCGACGGTGATCGGACAGATCTGTGCAGGAGCACTGGCGATCATGCTGAACCACAGACATAATGAAGATGTTGAGGTGGATCTGCGCGGATTCCGGCCGGATTGGGGGATCATACGTAAGGTTTATATCGTAGGATTTCCGTCCATTTGTATGCAGGCCATCGGCTCGGTCATGACCTTTACCATGAACCGCATCCTGACGGGACTCAATCCGGACGCAGTTTCTGTGTTTGCGGTATACTTCAAATTACAGAGTTTCTTTTTCATGCCGACTTTCGGACTGAATAACGGTATGGTACCGATCCTGGCATTTAATTACGGCGCAAGAAAACGAAAGCGTATGATGCAGGTGATCCGCCTCAGTATGGCCTATGCTTTCATGCTGCTGCTCTTTGGTTTTGCGTTGTTCCAGCTCATTCCGGACAAACTGCTGCTGCTTTTTGATCCGCACCAGTCCGGTCTGTCCGAATTGGGAGTACCGGCACTGCGTATCATTGCCTACCATTATCTGCTGGCGTGGTTCTGCATCATCGGCGGCAGTGTATTTCAGGCGCTGGGGAACGGCTTGTACAGCCTGATCGTATCCGTAGCCAGACAGCTGGTGGTTCTTCTTCCGGTGGCATATGCGCTGGCACAGATCGGCGGATTGCCTTTGATCTGGTGGTGTTTCCCCATCGCGGAACTCATGAGCCTTTGCGTGACCGCCTTCTTCCTGCTGCGCATTTATCGGAATGTGATCCGGCCGATCCCGGAATAAGTCGTTCAATCCGACGATATCTCTTGCCTTCCCCTTGAGGGGAAGGTGGCCGAATACCAGTTCCTACTTAATGAGCGAAGCGAATTTAGTAGGACTGTATGCGTTAGCTGGCCGGATGAGGTGTTCCGGAGGCAGCGAAGATTGGTGAAGGTTTACTGAAAATTTCGACTTGAGAGATCCATCGGAGTATGATAGAATAGCAGATGTTCGATTGCATTATGCGGCTATGGCGGAATTGGCAGACGCGCCAGATTTAGGTTCTGGTGGGAGACCGTGCAGGTTCAAGTCCTGTTAGCCGCAGTTTATTCGATTTATACTACAGGTATAATGACGAAGAAAAACAGTTATGATAGACTTGTTCTAAGATAGACGTTAATGGGGGCATCCCCCGAGTTTTCGACAACACGAAAGGATAAATACTTGCAGAAAGGCATTGCTTTCTAAGACAGGATCAGAGGCATTTATCTTGAATTTGACAGGATAAGTGTTTTTTGTGTCTTTTTGGGCACTTTTTTGGACATTTATCATGATAAGATTTTTGATGTAATGTTTTAAAAATGATTTTCCGTGAATTGTACGGAATCCGGCAGTCGTCGTTTATATTAACAGAGGGAGGGAAAAAGTATGCTACAGAGTTATCCGGTAATCGATATGATGGAGACAGGCCGCAGGATCACGGAGCTGAGAGTGGCTTCCGGTCTGTCGGTCAGAGAACTGCAGATGATCTTCGGCTTTGGTACGCCGCAGGCCATCTACAAGTGGCAGCACGGTACAGCAATGCCCACCCTGGACAACCTGGTGGTGCTGTCGGAGGTGTTCGGCGTACCGATCGACGACATCCTGGTGCTGGAACACACGCAGCAGTTCGAAATGAGTGCCTGAATCAAGGCGCTCTCTTTTGGAGGTGATGCGAAATGAAGGATTGGTTTTTTCACCAGGAAGAAGATGATGCGCAGGCGGACTGGCCGGTCTTCGAAGAGGAAGACGGCCGGGATGACTGGGCTTTTGACGAGTGTGAGCCGGAAGCGGACGAGGATGGATTCGAAGAACTGCTGCACGAGAACCAGGTGGCGAGGTTCCCGTTTTTTGAAGATCCTTCCGGGGAAGAGGACATCCGGCCGGAGGACGCAGGTGACGATCTACAGGATTTTCAGGAACTTCAGATTGAAGAAGCGACGGAGAAACACACGCAGGATGTGACTTCTATGGAACTGCCCATGGATTGGGAAAACTTCTACGATACGGACGATTCCGTGGCGGGGGTGCGTGCGGAGAGTATCCCGGATGGCCTGATCAAATGCCTGAATACCAAAGGATGTGTGGACATCGAGTATATCGCTGCCATCACCGGGGCGGAATACCGGGAGGTGATCGAGCGTCTTAAAGGCTCGATCTACCAGAATCCGGACACCTGGGGCGAATGCTTCTATATGGGCTGGGAGATGGCGGATGAGTATCTTTCGGGGAATATCCGCAGGAAACTGGAGATCGCCAAGGCAGAAAATGCCAACTATCATGGGTATTTTTCGGCTAATGTGGAAGCGCTGGAAAAACTGCTGGCGCCGGCATTAAAAGCAAGTGAGATCTACATCACACTGGGGTCCCCCTGGGTGCCGGGGGAAGTGATCATGGATTTTATTGTGGAGAATTCCACGGATTCCGATTTTTTTGAGCGATACAAGAGATATCTGCGCTATTCCGAGATCCGCCACGATGCGGTGACCGGCAGTTGGGAGATCACGATGATGCGGAATATGCGTATCATCTGTTCTTCCTTTGCCTCCAAATACGGATGTGCGAAAAGGTTCAAAGGCAAGGGCTGGGACGGGCTGGATATCCTATTCCGTACCTTAAACCAGCGTTCCGTGGCTGTGTATGATGAAGTGAAGAGCGAGCATACCAAATCCGGCGTGCAGAAGGTCATTAATAAAGAATGCACTGTGGATGCCATGGAGAAGCAGAAGCAGATGATCAGTGACTTCCAGCAGTGGGTATGGCAGGATCCGGAGCGGTTCAAGCTGTTGCGCGGTATCTATGAGGAAAAGTACGGTAATATCCGGCAGCGGCATTTTGACGGTGGTTTTCTGGAGTTTCCGGGGATGGCGCAGGATGTGAGCCTGTTTCCTTATCAGAAAAATGCGGTGGCGCGCATTTTGTTTACGCCCAACACATTGCTGGCACATGATGTAGGTTCCGGTAAGACTTATATTATGATCGCGGCCGGGATGGAGATGCGGCGTCAGGGATTATGCAAAAAGATCCTTTATGTGGTGCCGAACAATATCCTGGGGCAGTGGGAGCATTTCTTCTATGAAATGTATCCCGGTGCGGAGGTGCTGCTGGTGACTCCGGGCAGTTTTTCACCAAAGAAACGACAGGCGACTTTGGAAGCTATCCAAAAGGCAGATGTGGATGCGATCCTGATGCCCTACAGCTGCTTTTCTATGATCCCGGTTTCCAAAGCGGCACAGGAGGATGCGCTGCGCAGGGAGATCAAAAGCTGCGAAGACATCCGGGACGGCGGTGCCAATAAGAATACCAAGGGGCTGGAGCGCAGGATCAAGGACCTGAAGAAGAAACTGGCCAAACTCATCACTGAGAAGGAAGAAACGGGAATCTGTTTTGACGCGCTGGGAATCGAGCGGCTTTTTGTGGATGAGGCACACAATTTTAAGAATGTTCCCATCGATACCAAGACGGAAAATGTGCTGGGGATCAGCAAGACCGGCTCCTCCAAGTGTAAGGATATGATGGAAAAAGTGCGGATCGTGCAGCACCAGAACGGCGGTAAGGGTGTGGTCTTCGCTACCGGTACACCCATCACCAACAGTGTGACGGATGCATTTATTATGCAGAGCTATCTGCAGGGGGGCGAGCTGGCGGCGTTGGAACTGCAGAATTTCGACAGCTGGATCGGCATGTTTGCGGAACCGCATACGGAGTTTGAGGTGGATGTGGATACCAGTGCCTATCGTCTGGCCACCCGTTTCTCGCGCTTCCATAATATACCGGAGCTGACGACCATGCTGGCGGCATTTGCGGATTTCCATTCCATGGAGGGCAGCCAGGGTGTGCCGGTACATGATGGCTACCGGGATATCGTGCTGCAGAAGACACCGGAGTTTCAGGCCTATCTGAAACAGATCTCCGAGCGGGCCGATCTGGTACGGCGCGGCGGTGTGAGCCGCACGACAGACAATATGCTGCTGATCACCACAGATGGTCGTAAGGCGGCACTGGATCTGCGGCTGGTAGAGGAGGATGCAGCCTTTGCACGGGAATCCAAGGTATGGCACTGTGCGGAAGAGGTGACACGGATCTACCATAAGACCATGGCACAGAAGAGCACACAGCTGGTCTTTTGTGATACGTCCACACCGAAGGAAGGCTTTAATGTTTATGATGAGCTGAAGCGGCTGCTGCTCGCGCGTGGCATTCCGGAAAAGGAGATCGCCTATATTCACAGTGCAGGTACGGATAAGCAGCGGGAGGCGTTGTTTGCAAAGGTGCGGCAGGGGGTGGTGCGCATTCTGATCGGTTCTACTTTCAAGCTGGGGCTGGGTGTAAATGTGCAGGACAAGCTGATCGCTCTGCATCATCTGGATGTTCCCTGGCGGCCGGCGGATATGGTCCAAAGGGAAGGGCGTATCCTGCGCCAGGGCAACGAGAACAAAGAGGTGCAGCTGTTCCGGTATATTACGGAGGGCAGTTTTGATGCTTATTCCTGGCAGCTGCTGGAGACCAAGCAGAGATTCATTTCCGATCTGCTTTCCGGCATGGCGGCGGAGCGCAGCAGTGAGGATGTGGACGATACCGTGCTGAAATATGCTGAGGTTAAGGCACTGGCGGTGGGCAATCCGCTGGTGAAACAGCGGGTGGAAGCGGCAAATGAACTGGCCCGTTATCAGATCCTGCAGCGCAAGATCCGTCAGAAAATGGAAGAATACCGTGCGGAACTGGATAAGATCCCGCCCAGAGAGTCGGATCTGCAGGAACTGATCGTGAAGTGTGATGAGGACCGGGCGTTTTATCAGGCCAACCGGCGAGAGTACGAAGCGGAAGAGCGAAAGGATTTCCGCGAGCTGGCATTTGCGGCAGCGCATCCGGAAGAACCGACCAGACAGGAGCAGGTCATTGCAGAGTATCAGGGCTTTCAGGTGATCCTGCCGGCGCACGCGACCAAAGACAATCCGGTGCTGTGTCTGCGCAGGAGCGGTAACTATGTGGTCTATGTGGGCAAGAGCGATGCGGGATTGCTGGTCCGCATCGACAACTGCCTGGATGAGCTGGGCAAACGACTGGAGACGCTGACCGAGGAGCGGGAGAGGTTACGACAGCGCAGGACTTTTCTGGAGGGAGAAATGGCGGCACCGGAAGATTATGCCGATCAGATCCTGGCGTACAAAAAACAGTTGTTGGAGCTGGATGAACAGCTCGGTGTAGAAACGGAAGGGGACGAATAAGATGGCAAAAGATCTGCATTTGACAAATATTCCCGGAATGTCGGTGGGAGAGACGGTACGCATACTGGCCGGTTCGTACGGCAATCTGATCCGCAACGGGGAGAGCGTGAGCAATATGCCTTCGGTCATGCTCTGGGGACCGCCCGGTGTCGGTAAGTCACAGTGCGTGCGGCAGATCGCAGAGGAACTGGAGAGTAATACGGGAAAGCGGGCGGTTGTGACGGACGTGCGACTGTTATTGTTCAATCCCATTGATCTGCGCGGCATTCCCACGGCGAATGAGGACAAGACCCTGGCCGTGTGGCTGAAACCCAAGATCTTTGATATGGATCCGTCGGAGGATGTGATCAATCTGTTGTTTCTGGATGAGATTTCCTCGGCGCCGCAGTCGGTACAGGCAGCCGCCTACCAGATCACGCTGGATCGTGTGGTAGGTGAGCATAAACTGCCGGACAACTGCATTGTGATCGCGGCAGGCAACCGTGTGACGGACAAGTCGGTGGCGTACAAGATGCCCAAAGCGCTGGCCAACCGACTGCTGCATATCGAGATCGAGGTGAGTCTGTCTGCCTGGAGAACATGGGCAGTCTTTCACGGCATCCACCCCATGGTGCTGGGCTATCTGGAGTTTCAGCCGGAGGCACTGATGGGCTTCGGAACTTCTGCGGAAGAACTTGCCTATGCATCCCCGCGTACCTGGGAAATGGTGAGCAACATCTTAAACTCTGTCAGTGATGATGTGGACGCGGTCTTTTTGCTGATCGCCGGCCTGGTGGGTATGGGCGCAGCATCCGAGTTTCGTGCGTGGTCACAGGTGTATCGGGATCTGCCGGAGATGGAAGAGATTTTTGCTGGCAGGGCGAGAACGATGCCAAAATCCGCAGACTGCCTATATGCGCTGGTATCGGCAATGACGGCGTATGCAAGGGATCATCGGGATGATCTGGAGCAGATCCGTAATTCGATTATATATGCATCCCATATGCCGCCTGATTTTTCCGTGGTGCTGCTTAAGGACTATCTTTCCATAGAGAAGGACTACCGGAAGAAACTGATGCAGATCCCGGAATTTGTACGGTGGCTGCAGACCAAGGGGAGTATGCTGAATGGTATTATCTGAGCAGAAAAAAAGAGAGTACATCCGCAGGATCATGATGGTCCGTATGAAACTGTTGTGTGAGCAGGGCTTCTACGGACTGCTTCTGATGCATATGCATTTTCATCTGAGCGAAGAAAATGCGACGGCATGGACGGACGGGAAGGAGAATATCTACTTTAACCCGCGCTTCCTGGATTGCCTGATGGATTGCGAGCTGGAGTATGTGATGGTACATCTGCTGCTGCATACGATCCTGGAGCATTTCCGGCGCAGGGAGGGCTACGATAGGGATCGCTATAACGAGGCGGCGGACATCGTGGTCAATTCCAATATCATGCGCAGCTATGGGGAGGATGAGTACAGTATCTGTCTCAATCCCTGCGGGGGAGTGCAGCCTCATCAGCTGCCGGACGGGGAAGAGGGCTGGCAATATACGGTGGAAGAAGTGTACACGGCGCTGGGAAGCGGCGGTGTCGGGCAGAAGGCTTCCGGGGCTGCACAGAGCAGCGTTTCCGGCGGACAGGCAGGCGTGGATGGCTCTGATAACGGAGGGACCGGAGCGGGGAATGACCGGGGAAACGGAAAAGGTCAGGGGGGCGGTTCCGAAGGCAATTCGAAAGGAGACAGCAATAGGCCTGGGCGTTGGGATAACCATCCGGATGCGCAGGATAGTGATACGGCGGAGAGTCAGCGGCAACGGGCCATGTGGGAAGGGCGTATGCTGCAGGCGGCAGAGTCTATGAAAGCCCGGGAACAGGCAGATCTGCAGAGCGGTAAGAAGGCTTGCGGTTCGGTACCGGCATGTGTGGAGCGTTACCTGAAGGAACTGAAGCATCCGCAGGTGGACTGGCGTACCATATTGGATGAATTTGTGCAGGAAGAGATCAATGACTATTCTTTTTGCCCTCCCGACCGGCGCTTTTCGGAGAGTGATTTTTTTCTGCCGGATTTTAATGAAAAAGAAGATAAGATAGAGAAGATCCTGTTTATGATCGATACCTCCGGTTCCATGTCGGACGAAGAGATCACCGATTGCTATTCCGAGGTGAAGGGGGCGGTCGATCAGTTTAACGGCCGGCTGGAAGGGTGGCTTGGCTTTTTTGACGCAAAGGTGGTGACACCGGAGCCCTTTGGGGATGAAGAGGAATTCAAAGTGATCCATCCGAAGGGGGGCGGCGGTACCAGCTTTGAGGAGATCTTTCAATATATCCGAAAGCATATGGAAGATGACCTGCCGGTGAGCATCATCATCCTGACAGACGGATATGCACCCTATCCAAAGCGAGAGGCAGCAATGGGGATCCCGGTTTTGTGGATCGTCAATAATGAAGAAATGACACCGCCATGGGGGAGGATCGCCCGTATTTTGCCGGATCGGAATGGTAAGGTTTAGTACGAAAAAAAGTGTTTGCTTTTTCCGGGAGAATGGAATATCATATTGTGTGGTTTTGTGTGCGGCGTTTTTGGGGAAAACCGTGCTATTAACAACATCTCGGAAAGGGTAAGGTAAGGTAAACATGAGTGGAACTACGGAAAAGTCCGGCGGATGGCGGGCAAACAAATGGATCCGGGCAGCGATCCCGGCGTTTTTACTGCACTGCAGTACCGGTACGGTATATTGCTGGTCGATCTTTTCACAGGAGATCGCAGATTACATCGGCTATACAAAGGCGAATACGGAATGGGCATTCTCCTTTGCCATCTTTTTCCTGGGTATGTCTGCAGCATTCCTGGGTAATGTCGTAGAAAAAGATATTCACAAATCATCTCTGATCGCAACGATCTGTTTTGCAACAGGTATGGCGCTGACCGGTTTCTTCATTTATTATGGCGGACAGCATCAGCACAGCCCCATTGCATTGATCGGTATTTATATCAGCTACGGTTTCATTATGGGTGTCGGTCTGGGTACCGGTTATCTTTCTCCGGTTAAGACGCTGATGCTCTGGTTCCAGGATCGTAAAGGTCTGGCTACCGGTCTGGCAGTAGCCGGTTTCGGTGCAGCAAAGGCCATTGCCAGCCCGATCATGCAGTCCATGCTGGAGAATCTGGGAGAAGGCGGTGTCTACAAGATGTTCCTGATCCTGGCAGGTGTATATTTCGTAATGATGTTCGTTGGTCATCTGTTGCTGGCAAAACCGGCTGGCTGGCATGAGCCGCAGGGCAAGGATGCAAAGCCCAGCATTATGCAGGTACTGAAGACCAAGCCGATCACCAACTATATCGGTATCTGGGTAATGTTCTACATCAACATCACCTGTGGTTTGGCGCTGATCAGCCAGGAGAAGATGATCGTGAAGTGCGTTGGTCTTGCGGCATATGCAGGTATCATCTCTACGGTTTCCGCTATCTTCAATGCAGGCGGACGTCTTGGTTTCTCTGCCTGGGCAGATACTATGAAAGACAGAAATACGATCTACAAGATGATCTTCATCCTTTCCATCGCATTTACCGCACTGGTTATGATCACCGGTGGTATCAAGAATGGTGAGGGCAACGGTCTGCTGATCTTCCTGGTACTGGCACTGATCTTTATCGTAAATGCAGGTTACGGCGGCGGTTACTCCAATGTACCGACGCTGTTGTCTGACCACTATGGTATGGGAAGTATTTCCGCAATCCACGGTATCACACTTTCTGCATGGGCATTTGCAGGTCTGACCGGTAACCAGGTGGCTACATTGATCGTGAACAACACCGGTGAATTTGTAGAGCATGGTGTGGACGCAGCTGGTAAGGCGATCATGGTGAACCCGGTAGGTTATCAGAATGTGCTGTACTTTACGATCGCGCTGTACATCATCGCATTGATCCTCTGCCTCGTATTGGTAAGACCCAGCGGCAAGGCTGCAGAGGAAGCAAAGAAGTAATAAGTCTTTTGCAAGAGTTGACAGATTAAAAACAGTAATTTAATATGGACAAAGGCATACCGGTTATAGGGCATGTCTTTGTCCTTTTCTGAAAAAGGCAACTGAGAGGAGAAAAAGCGTATGTGCGGTATCGTTGGTTATGTTGGAAATAAGGCAGCTACACCGATCCTGCTGGAGGGACTTTCCAAACTGGAATATCGTGGTTATGACTCCGCAGGTCTGGCAGTACGGGATGGCGAAAAGCCGGCGGTTGTACTCAAGGCAACGGGGAAACTGAAGAATCTGATGGAAATGACGGATGACGGACGCGTACCGGAAGGCAATTGCGGTATCGGGCATACCCGTTGGGCGACTCATGGCGCGCCCAGCCGTACCAATGCACACCCGCATGTGAGCGGCAACTGTACCGGATCCGGATCCGGTGTGGTGGAGTCCGAAGTGGTGGGTGTACACAATGGCATTATTGAGAACTTCCAGGAATTGAAGGCGAAACTGGAGCGCCACGGATATCATTTCTATTCCCAGACGGATACCGAGGTGCTGATCAAGCTGGTGGATTACTACTATAAGAAATACAAAGTAGGTCCGCTGGATGCGCTGGCTAAGACACTGGTTCGTGTGCGTGGTTCCTATGCGCTGGAGGTAATGTTTAAGGATTATCCGGGTGAGATCTTTGTAGCTCGTAAGGAAAGTCCGATGATTATCGGTACTACGGAAGAGGAAAGCTTTATCGCTTCCGATGTCCCGGCGATCCTGAATCATACCAGAAAAGTATACTATATCGGCAACCTGGAGATGGCCCGGATCAGCGCCGGAAAGGTAGCATTCTACAACCTGGACGGTGACGAGATCCAGAAGGAGATCACCGAGATCCAGTGGGATGCAGAAGCAGCGGAAAAGGGCGGCTTTGAGCATTTCATGATGAAAGAGATCCACGAGCAGCCGAAGGTGATGGAAGCAACGCTGCGTAAATATATCAAAGACGAGAAGATCGATCTTTCGGAAGTGGGACTTACCGATGAGGAGATCAAAGGGCTCAGACAGGTATACATCGTAGCCTGTGGTTCGGCATGGCATGTGGGTATGGAAGTGCAGTATGTGATCGAGTCTCTGACGGATCTGCAGGTAAGATGCGAGCTGGCATCGGAGTTCCGTTACCGCAAGATGACGCTGCGGCAGGACAGCCTGGTGATCCTGATCTCCCAGTCCGGAGAGACGGCAGACACCCTGGCGGCACTGCGTATGGCAAAGGAAAAAGGTGTCAAGACGCTGGCAATCGTAAATGTGGTGGGCAGTTCCATCGCGAGAGAGGCAGACAGTGTCATGTACACGCTGGCAGGACCGGAGATCTCGGTAGCAACGACCAAAGCATACAGCTGTCAGCTGCTGTGCGGCTTTATGCTGGCGCTGGAGTTTGCGAAGATCCGCGGCACCGGTGATATGGAAGAGAAGTACGATTACTATATCAAGGAACTGTTGTCTATCCCATCCAAGACAGAACGCGTTTTGGAAGATAAGGAGCGTATCCAGTGGTTTGCGGCCAAGTTTGCCGGAGCGAAGGATATCTTCTTCATCGGGCGTGGTCTGGACTATGCGATCTCTCTGGAAGCATCCCTTAAGATGAAGGAGATCAGCTATATCCATTCCGAGGCGTATGCGGCCGGCGAATTGAAGCACGGCACCATTTCCCTGCTGGAGAACGGCACGCTGGTGATCGGTGTGCTCACACAGGAAGATCTGTACGAAAAGACGGTTTCCAATATGGTGGAATGTAAGGCCAGAGGAGCTTATCTGATGGGCATCACAGTATTCGGACGCTACGAAGTGGAAGATCACGTAGACTTTGCGGTCTATGTACCGAAGGTGGATCCGCTGTTTGCAGGCAGCCTGGCGATCATCCCGCTGCAGCTGCTCGGCTACTATACCAGCGTCAGCAAGGGCCTGGATGTAGACAAACCCCGAAATCTGGCAAAGAGTGTTACGGTAGAGTAAAAAAGCCTTCCCCCTTTCAGGGGGAAGGTGCCCGAAGGGCGGATGAGGGTAAAATCTCATCCTTTTTTATTGTCATTTCGTAATAAAATCTTCATCTTTTGTCATCTTTTTTCTTCATATTATTTGCTCTATAATACGTTTCAGAGCTCAGGAAATACCTTTTAAAAGGAGAACGTTTTAATGAATAAAATATTGGTCTGTGACGACGAAAAAGATATTGTGCGTGCATTGGAGATCTATCTGAAGGCCGAAGGTTATGAGATTTACAAGGCATACAACGGCAGGGAAGCGATCCGCCTGATGCAGGACGATCCGGGCATCTGCCTGATCCTTCTGGACATTATGATGCCGGAGGTGGACGGAATCGAAGCGTTGACGGAGATCCGAAAGTTTTCCAATGTACCCGTGATCTTTCTGACGGCCAAGTCGGAAGATGCGGACAAGATCCTGGGGCTGAATCTCGGGGCAGATGATTACATCACCAAACCCTTTCTGCCGGCAGAACTGACTGCCAGAGTACGATCTTCCATCCGGCGCTACACGATGCTGGGAAGTGTGACGGTGTCCAATGATGAGCTGGTCATCGGCGGCATCCGCATCAACGATCCGGCCAAGGAAGTGACAGTGGATGGGGAACCGGTCAGCCTGACCAAGACGGAGTACGGGATCTTAAAGCTTCTGATGCAGGAGCCGGGGCGTGTATTTTCACCCAATGAGATCTATACGAAAGTCTGGGGCGGTGATCCGTACGGTACGGAAAATACGGTTGCCGTACACATCCGGCGCTTGCGGGAAAAGATCGAGATCGATGCAGCAAAGCCACGCTATCTGAAAGTCGTCTGGGGCCGGGGCTACAAACTGGAGAAAACCTCCGGTTGAGAAAAGGAATTTGTTGGAGGAAACGATGAAAGAGAAATATGATAAATTAACGCACCACAGATGGGTACATCTGCTCTGTATGCTGGTTTGTGCAGCGAGTGCAGCCTATCTGATGTATTCTGCGGTAATGTTGTTTTTGGTCTATAAAGGCGGCTATCACGATCTGGGAACGGAAGGGACGCTGGCACGTGCGGAGCAGCTTGCGGATGAATACCGGATGGCCGATCTGCTGGAAGAATTATCCTTAAGTCCGGTAACGGAATATGATCACGAAACCGGCAAAGAAACCGAGCTGACCTATGAGCAGGTACAGGAGAAGTGGATCAAGGCAGCCGAAGCATTTGCCGAGCAGGAAAAAGCAGTGGATTTTGCGGTGGTTGTAGCCGATCGTGAGGATGGCTTCCTGACACAGCCGAACTATCTGTATCGCACCGAAGGATTTACCACTTACACCGAATACCTGCAGGTACAGGCATTTCGTCAGTATTATACCGGCAGCCACGATCCGTATAGCGGGCTGGTGACGCCGCTCTGGATGAACAGTTACGGCAGATGGCCGGCAGAGGAGCTTCCCTTTGGACAGGCACATTTCCTGACGATCCTGTTCCAGCACAAAGACGGCGTTTCCGGATTGGAAGATAAGCAGATCGAGTTTGTGCTGGCAATGAATCAGGCGGATATGAATAGCATGCTGTTAGTAATACCGCTGATCCTGTGCATCCTGTCCTTTGTACAGTGCTGCTGCAGCGCCGGCTATCGCAATGGTGAGAACGAAGTACATCTCGGATTTTTGGATCGTATTCCGATGCTGTTCTGGCTTGCACCGATCACACTTGCAGTACTTACCCCGGCATTTCTGTCAGAGTTTTACTTAAGTGACGATGCAATGGCGTGGTTTACCTTCCCGGAATATTCACTGATCTTTATGGCAGTGGTTTTCGCACTGGGATTGCTTGGACTGGCATTTCTGTCCACTTTCATTGTGCGGATCAAGTCCAAAACGGTTTGGAAGACCACACTGGTATATTATATCCTGCGATGGATGAAGAACCGGCTTTTGCCGATCGGTAACTGGGCATACGAACATCTGCCGCTGGCAGTACGACTGGGGATCGCGGTACCGGTGATCGCTGTGATCAGCCTGATCGAAGCAGCATTGATCCAGGATTGCGGTATGGAATTTGCGGCACTGTTTTTGATCGGACGGATCGGCTGTCTTGCACTGCTCGTTTATCTGTTCTGGGGTTACGGAAAGCTGCGGGACGGTGCGGCAAGGATCGCAGCCGGTGATCTGGAGCATCCGGTGGATGAAAAGTTTCTGGCACCGGATTTCCGCTTCTTTGCGAGAAATCTGAACAATGTGGGCGAGAGCATTCAGGTTGCGGTAGAAGAGCGCATGAAGAGTGAGCGTTTAAAGACGCAGCTGATCACCAATGTATCGCACGATATCAAGACACCGCTCACCTCCATCATCAATTATGTGGATCTGCTGTCGCAGAGCGATGCATCGGAAGAGGAAAAGACGGAGTATCTGGGCATTTTGGCACACCAGTCGGATCGGCTGAAAAAGCTGATCCAGGACCTGATCGATGCATCCAAGGCATCCTCCGGGGCTGTGGAAGTGGACCTGGCTGAAGTGAATCTCAACACCCTGGTGGGACAGGTGAGCGGCGAATTTCAGGACAAACTGGATGCAGCGCGACTGACGCTGATCTTAAAGGAAAAAAAGAACGACATTATGGTTTCGGCGGACAGCAATCTGTTGTGGCGCGTTTTGGATAACCTGTTTGTGAATACGCTGAAGTATGCAATGCCCGGAACCCGCGTATATATGGAGGTGGCAGAAGAAGGTGATACGGCGACTTTCAGCATCTCCAATATCTCCAAGGCAGAGTTGGGCGTCTCCGGTGAAGAACTGATGGAACGATTTGTTCGCGGCGATGCATCCCGCAATACGGAAGGATCCGGTCTGGGCCTGTCCATTGCAAAGAGTCTGATGGAGCTGATGGGCGGCGACCTGCACATCACCGTAGACGGCGATATGTTCAAGGCAGTATTAAAATTAAAAGTGACAGAGTAAGCAGCAGAAGATGTCATTGGTACGGAACCACTTCGTTCCAATGACATTTCTTTATGAAAAGAGGGGAAAACATGGCAGTTTTGGAAGTATATGATCTGACCAAGATCTACGGGGAGGGTGAGACAAAGGTGGAAGCCTTAAAGTCGGTCACTTTCCGCGTGGAAAAGGGCGAATTTGTAGCAATCGTCGGCGCATCCGGCTCCGGCAAATCGACACTGATCAATCAGATCGGAGGAATCGATCATCCGACATCCGGGTCTGTGCGGATCGAGGGGCAGGAGATCACCGGAATGGACGAAGATGAACTGGCGGTTCTGCGCCGGAGAAAGATCGGAATGATCTATCAGTTTTACAACCTGATCCCGACGCTGACCACGGAGGAAAATATCATGTTACCGTGGCTGCTGGACGGAAGAAAAGAGGATCGCGAAAAGTTAAACGGTATCGTGGATGCATTGGGGCTTTCGCAGCGGACCAGGCATCTGCCCGGAGAAATGTCCGGCGGACAGCAGCAGCGGGTATCGATCGGGCGGGCTTTGATCAACGAACCGGCATTTATCCTGGCGGATGAGCCGACCGGAAATCTGGACAGCAAAACGGGAGAGGAGATCATGGATCTTTTGAAGTATTCAAACCGCAAATTTGACCAGACCATCCTGCTCATCACCCACGATGACAAAGTGGCACGGCAGGCGGATCGGATCCTGACGATGAAGGACGGCAGGATCGTCAGAGATGAGGTGGTTCGATGAGAAATATTACAGCCAAGTTGGCGTTTCGGCAGATCCAAAGGAACCGGAAACGCACGGCCGGAACCGTCACGGCGATCGCATTGTCCGCGGCGCTGCTCACGGCAGTTTTAAGTTTTGCGAGCAGCGTGCTTACCATGCTGCAGACGGCACTGGGGGATAGTTTTGCAGAGTATGCCGGTGCCTATCGTCTGATGGTATTCTTTCCGGCCTTCGTTCTTACGTTTCTGATCGCCTTTATGGCAGTTACGGTGATCTCCAATATTTTTCAGGCTTCAGCAAGTGAGCGGGTAAAGGAGCTGGGCATCTTAAGATGTATCGGGGGTACGACAGACCAGATCCGAAGGACCGTGATCAGCGAAGGGCTGATCGTAAGTGTGATCGGCATTCCGGCGGGATTGCTGGCGGGAACGGCATTGGGATATGCCGGTGTTGCGGTTGCGGGGCACTACATCGACCGACTGGCCGAGATCACCAGAAGCATCGTGATGCAGAGTTTTGACCTGCAGCTGTCCTTTATTGTGGGCAGTTTTGTATATCCGGCAGCAGCCATGTTTACGCTGATCATCGTGCTGCTTTCCGCATCCAAACCGGCAACGCAGATGAGCGGGATCCCGGCGGTGGAATGCGTGAAGTTCGGAACCGCAGCAAAGGAAACCGTCAAAGAGGTGAGCGGTAATAAACTCTGGAAGAAACTCTGGGGGCTGGAAGGCGAGCTGGGAGCCAGGAATGTCAATCGAAACCGGCGGTCGTTTGAACCGGCGATCCGGGCATTTTCCGCAGGCATTTGTCTTTTGCTGGTCACCGCCGGACTGTCGGCGCAGTTTGGGGATCTGCGCAAACTGATGCAATCCGGGCACAACCGGCTGGTGGTCGATTACGTGTCCTTAAGAGACGAAGGTGTGGATGCCGAAACGGGAAGGCGTGCGGATGTGGTCCTGCATCCGATCGACGCGGAAACCTACAATGCGATCAATGAGCAGCTGAATGCGTATGGTGATTTTACGGTATGGGGGATCGGCAGCAACCGGGAAAGTTATTTTGCAAAGGCAGACGAGGCGCAGTTTTCAGAGGAGATGAAGGCGCAGAGCGATGCGCTCAATGAATATGGGGAAATGAGTTTTGATATGGTTTCCGTGACGGAAGATCTGTACCGGGAACTTTGCGAGGCCAGCGGCACGGCATACGGCGGGAACATCCTGATCAATACCTATGTCTATAATGATCAGGGCATCCGAAAGGAGATCCCGGTATTTACGGAGTCTTTAACGGAGCTGAGCCTGGTGACACCGCAGGGGGAGAGCAGTACGATCTCTGTGGATGGTTTTCTGGACCGCGGGGATACGGAGGAATGGCTTTTTGATGCACCGAACCGGACAACGGTCATGCTGATCACACCGGGCGCCGAGGCCAGATATTTTGACTGGTATGCGGAGCCGGGCGCGGAGGAAGAGGGCTATGTGGCCTATGCGCAAAGCCTGCTGGATTCCTATTTTCCGAATACCGGAACGGATTCCTATGACGAGGTGGGCTATTCCGTCCGGATCAGTCGGGAGGATACGATGGTGATGGCCCTGAATGTGATGCTGGTTCTGGCGGAGGTGATCATGTACAGCTTTGTGGCGCTCCTGACGCTGATGGGAGCGGCAGGTTTCTTGAGCACGATCATCGCCGGAATCCGCGGCAGAAGCAGAGAATTTGCGGTATTAAAGAGTGTGGGAATGACGAACGGGAAACTGCAAAAGATGCTGTACAGCGAGAGTGCATTGTGTACGGCAAAAGCAGCGATCAAAGGTACGGCATTCGGAATCCTGATCCCGTGGCTCATCAATCTGGCGATCCGTCAGGCGGTACCGGTGCGCTATCATCTGCCGGGAGTGGCTGCCGTGTGCGGTTTGGGGATCGCATTTGCGGTGGTGCTTTTGATCACCCGCATCGAGATCACGAAGATGAAAGGGCAGAGCCTGATCGAAACG
Source organism: uncultured Lachnospiraceae bacterium (assembly GCA_946403625.1). Lineage (GTDB taxonomy): Bacteria > Bacillota > Clostridia > Lachnospirales > Lachnospiraceae > NK4A136. The sequence continues at coordinate 150 of CAMJAP010000025.1, read as the reverse complement.
ATTCGGATGGATGCTTGACACTCGTGCGGATTTCCCGTATAATTATGGTTCGTTCGGAGTTGTACCCAAGCTGGCCGAAGGGACCGCACTCGAAATGCGGCAGGTCGCGCAAGCGGCGCGAGGGTTCAAATCCCTCCAACTCCGTAGACC
>CAMJAP010000024.1 GCA_946403625.1 uncultured Lachnospiraceae bacterium | reverse complement strand
CAATTATGCATGACAAACGGGAAGGTGGCCTGCGCCACCCTCCCGGATTTGTGCTATGTGTAAGATTTGTAGTACTACTCTTCGGTACTGCCGGTGTCCGCAACGCCCTGCTCGGCGGCGTTCTTTGCCATGATCTCCTCTAAGGTGATGCCGGAGTTGCGCTTCATCTGCTCAAACATCTGCATTGCCAGACTGTTGGAGCCCAGATTCTGATCCGTCATCTGCTCCGCCGTCTTGGTGATGGCGGTGTCCATAAAATAATCGACCTGCGGACTCTTCTCCCCATCCGAAAAAACCTCGGATGCCGATTTCATGGATTTGATCACCTGCTCCCAGAGGTAGGTTTCAAAGGCTTTGCAGGCATCCAGCATTTTCTCGTCGGATTGGGCCGCCTTTGCGCTGTCGCCCAGTTTCTGTGCATTCTGCGTCGATGCCAGCGATGCCGAATAATCTGTTAAGTTCGAAATATTACCAAAATCCATAACTTATCCCCCCATTACTCCACCTCATCCGTCGCTTCACGACACCTTCAAAGCTGCATTACTGCTTCAACTGGTTCGCCTGCTGCATCATCGTATCCGTTGTGGTGATCACGCGGGAGTTTGCCTCGTAAGCACGCTGCGCCACGATCAGATTGACCATTTCATCCGCCAGCTGCACATTGGACATTTCGAGGTAGCCCTGTACCACCTTGCTCTTTTCCAGATTGGCATTTGTATATTCGTTTAAAGGCTTTCCGCTGGCTTCCGTCTCCAGATAGAGCGATCCGCCCTCCTTCTCCAGACCTGCCGGATTGTTGAACTGCCACAGACCGATCTGCGGTCCCATATCCTTCGGGTTGTTCGTTTCGTCCGGATACATAAACTTACCGTCCTGCGTGATCGTGATCTTGCTGGTCGTATATTCTCCGGTAAAACGGATCGGCTGTCCCTTGGTATCCAGCACCGCATTTCCTTCGGAATCCGTCAGTTCCATACCGTTGCTGGTGGTTGCCCAGTGAAAATCGCCGTTTCTCGTATAGCCGACGCTCTTATCCGCCAATTGTACCGCAAAGAAACCCTGACCGCCGATGGCAAAGGAAGAATTGCTGTCCGCTTCCTGAAATGCACCCTGTCGGAAGATCGTAGTGATGGAAGCACTGCGTACACCCAGGCCCACCTGAGAATCGATCGGTTTCGGCTCACCGTTTGCCGTAGTCGTCTTGGTCTGTAATTCCTGATACAGCAGAGACTTAAACTCCATCTGACTGGTCTTGTAGCCTGCCGTATTTACATTTGCTATGTTATTGGAGATCGTATCTACCGCTGTCTGCTGTGCCAGCATTCCGGTTGCCCCGGACCATAAAGAACGTACCATATCGCGCCCTCCTTTATACCTGCTAAATCACCGATTACCTTATATATCGTCCGAAAATCCTTATCCCTGCAGTCTGCCCAGCTGTGTTGCCGTCTGCAGCGAAGTATCATAGGTCTGGATGACCTTCTGGTTCGCTTCGTACTGTCTGGATACGGAGATCATCTGTACCATTTCGGAAACCACCTGTACATTGGAAGTTTCCAGATAGCCCTGAAAGATCTGTCCTTCCGCGTCGATCGTTTTCGCCCCGTCTACCGGATAATAGAAGTTTTCGCCGTAATGCTCCAGATAGTTGTAATCCTCAAAATCCGTGATCATAAACTGCGCAACCTTCTTGCCGTCCTGGAACAGGTATCCCTGCTTGTCCGCTACCACTTCCTTCGTGGGATCCAGTTTGATCCGTTCGGTTCCGTTGCCCTTCTTTCCCAGTACAAAATCGCCGTCCGTGGTCACCAAATAGCCGTCCGTAGTCAACTGGAAATTACCGTCTCTGGTATAAAACGTCGAGTTTTCCCCGCCCTTGTTTGTATAATCCACGGTAAAGAAGCCTTTTCCGCCGATCGCAAAGTCCATAGAAACATCCGTCACCTGTAACGAACCTTGCGTAAAATCCGTATAACTCTCACCAATTTTTACACCGGGATTTGCCTGACCGATCCGTCTGGCAAAACGATAGGGATCCGAATCGTCCCTGATCTTGTCCACGAGCACGGCATCGAAGGACTGGCTGGTAAGCCCTTCCTTCTTAAAGCCCGCGGTATCGGCATTCGCCAGATTGTTTGCCAGCGTGTCCATGCGCTGCTGTTCCTGGATCATGCCCGTATATGCAGTATAGAGACCTTTCAGCATTGTAACTACCTCCTGTCACTTAAAACGCCTGCGGCCTCCATGCCACTTTATGCTTCATCTTTAAACTCTGCAAGGAATTCGATATATTTACCGGTACCGATCGCCACGCAAGTCATCGGCTCATCCGCCGTCATCGTGTTGATGTGCGTACGCTCCTCGATCAGTTCCTCCAACCCGCGCAGCATTGCGCCGCCACCGGTCAGAACGATTCCACGATCCATAATGTCTGCTGCCAGTTCCGGCGGAGTTTCCTCCAACACTTTGCAGATCGCATCCAGGATCTGGGTGGTGGTTTCCTTCAGAGCTTCATAGGTCTCATCCGAAGATACCCTTACGGTCTCCGGCAGACCGGTTACGAGATTACGGCCTCTGACATCCATGTAGTCGACCTCATCTCTGCGATATGCTGTTCCGATATTGATCTTTACATCCTCTGCGGTACGCTCACCGATCAGAAGATTGTATTTCTTTCTCATATAATTGGCGATGGCTTCGTCAAAATGATCGCCTGCCTTGGGAACCGAAGTACTGGCTACGGCATCTCCCAGAGAGATCACCGCCACATCGGTCGTACCGCCGCCGATATCCACGATCATATTGCCCTGCGGCTTTGCGATGTCGATGCCTGCACCGATCGCTGCTGCCAGCGGCTCTTCCATGATCCATACCTTACCGGCTCCTGCCTGATAAGTCGCATCCTCTACGGCTTTTTTCTGCACCGGAGATGCCCCGCTCGGTACACCAACGACCACGCGCGGTTTGCGGAAAGTCTTCTTTCCGATCGCCTTGGTCAGAAAATAACGCATCATCTGCTCGGTTGCGTTATAATCCGAAATAACTCCTTCACGCATCGGACGGACAGCATTGATATTGCCCGGAGTACGTCCAATCATCAGACGCGCATCCTCTCCGATTGCCTTTACCGTGCTGCTGTCACGGTCAAATGCCAGTACAGACGGCTCTTTCAAAACTACGCCTCTGCCTTTGATATATACCAGGACACTTGCGGTACCCAGATCGATTCCAATGTCCAAATTTGCCATTTTACTGCCTTCCCCTTTCGAACCCTGCAAAAATCCCAAAATACACTACAGAATTATAAACCATCGCGGGATTTTTGGAAAGTGTATGTTTTTCACAAAATGTGGTCTACATAACACCGGTATGGGTACGATTCCTACAACAATCCTGTTCCATACCATTCGTTTCAAAGGTCCGGCCCCGGCAAATCCGTTCGGCATCTGCTATAGATATCGGTCCGGGCAGCCAAAAACTTTATACCGTTCCTTTTACAGCATCTTCTTAATGAATCGCCCCGTATAAGATTGCTTGCATTTTGCCACTTCTTCCGGCGTACCTTTGGCGATCACGGTACCGCCGCCGTCTCCGCCTTCCGGTCCCATATCGATGATATAGTCCGCATTCTTGATCACATCCAGATTGTGCTCGATGACGACCACGGTATTGCCGCCGTCCGTCAGTTTCTGCAGGATGCCCACCAGCTTGTTCACATCCTCAAAATGCAGACCGGTGGTCGGCTCATCCAGGATATAGATGGTCCTGCCGGTACTGCGTCTGGACAGTTCCGTCGCCAGCTTGATCCGCTGCGCCTCACCGCCGGACAGTTCCGTGGACGGCTGTCCCAGACGGATATAGGAAAGACCTACATCATTCAAGGTCTCGATCTTGTTTCGGATGGACGGTACAGCGCTGAAGAATTCCAGCGCTTCCTCCACCGTCATATTCAGCACATCCGAGATGGTCTTGCCCTTGTAACGGACATCCAGGGTCTCACGGTTATAGCGTTTGCCGCCGCACACCTCGCAGGGTACATACACATCCGGCAGGAAATGCATCTCGATCTTGACGATACCGTCGCCGCTGCAGGCTTCGCATCGTCCGCCCTTTACATTAAAGCTGAATCGTCCTTTCTTGTATCCCTTCGCCTTGGCATCCTGTGTGTTGGCAAACAGGTCACGGATCATATCAAACACGCCCGTGTAGGTCGCCGGATTGGATCGCGGCGTGCGCCCGATCGGGGACTGGTCGATGGCGATCACCTTATCCAGTGCTTCCATTCCCGTGATCTTCTTATGCTTGCCCGGAACGGTAAACGCCCGGTTCAGCTTACGCGCCAGTGCTTTATACAGGATCTCGTTGATCAGGGAGCTCTTACCGGATCCGGACACACCGGTCACGCAGGTAAAGATCCCCAGCGGGATATCCACATCGATATTCTTTAGGTTGTTCTCCTGCGCCCCTTTGATGGTCAGATGTCCGGTGGCTTTGCGGCGCACCGACGGCACTTCGATCTTTTTCTTACCGCTCAGATACTGGCCCGTAATGGAATCCTTGGCCGCAATGATATCGTCTACGGTACCGCAGGCAACGATCTGTCCGCCATGCTCTCCGGCCAGAGGCCCCACATCTACGATATAATCCGCTTCCCGCATGGTATCCTCGTCATGTTCTACTACGATCAGCGTATTTCCGAGAGACTGCAGTCCGCGCAGTGCTCCCAGCAGTTTTTCATTATCTCTCTGGTGCAGTCCGATGGACGGCTCATCCAGGATATAGCACACGCCCACCAGGCCGGAGCCGATCTGGGTTGCCAGACGGATACGCTGTGCTTCACCGCCGGACAGTGTCGCCGTTGCCCGCGACAGGGACAGATACTCCAGTCCCACTTCCACCAGAAATCCCACTCTCGCCTTGATCTCACGGATGATGGAATCCGCGATCAGATGCTGCTGTTTCGTCAGCTCCATACCGTCCAAAAAGTCTTTGAGCGCTCCGATGGAGATCGAGGTGATCTCAAAGATATTCTTGTCCGCTACGGTGACTGCCAGCGATTCTTTCTTCAATCGCATGCCCTGACACATATTGCACGGGGTGATTGACATATAGCGCTCGTACTCCGCCCGGGAATATTCCGATCCCGTCTCGCGGTAACGGCGCTCCACATTCTTGATCAGACCTTCAAAGGCGATCGGATACACGCCGTAGCCTCTCTGCCCCTGGTAGTGAACATCCACTTCCTTGTCCGTACCATACAGCAAAATGTCCCGGATCTTCTCGTCCAGATCCGCCCACGGAGTATCCAGACTGAACTTGAACTTCTTCACCAGCGCCTGCAGCAGGGCATTGGCAAAACTGCCCTCCTGATTTGCCGACTGCCAGCCCAGCACCGCGATACAGCCTTCGTTGATGGATCTGGTGGGATCCGGGATCATGGAGCCTTCCGTAAACTCCATCTTGATACCTAACCCTGCACATTCCGGGCAGGCGCCGAAAGGATTATTAAAGGAGAAACTGCGCGGCTCGATCTCGTCGATGCTGATGCCGCAGTCCGGACAGGAAAAGCTCTGGCTGAAATTGAGCCGCTCCCCGCCGATCACATCCACCACCAGCAAGCCGTCCGTCAGTTCCAGTACATTTTCGATGGAATCGCTCAGTCGCTTGCCGATACCTTCTTTGACCACCAGTCGGTCCACGATCACTTCGATGGTGTGCTTGATATTCTTGTCCAGCGTGATATCTTCATCCAGTTCATAGACACTGCCGTCGATCTCCGCCCGCAGATAGCCGCTCTTCTTCATCCGTTCCAGGACTTTTTCATGACGACCTTTCTTACCGCGCACCACCGGCGCCAGCAGCTGGATCTTGGTGCCCTCATCAAGCGCCATCACCTGATCCGTCATCTGATCCACGGTCTGCCGCATGATCGGCCTTCCGCAGTCCGGACAGTGGGGGATACCGGCTCTCGCATACAGCAATCGGAAATAATCATAGATCTCCGTCACCGTTCCCACGGTAGATCTGGGGTTTTTATTCGTCGATTTCTGGTCGATGCTGATGGCCGGACTCAAGCCTTCGATCTTGTCCACATCCGGCTTTTCCATCTGTCCCAAAAACTGTCTTGCATAAGAAGAAAGCGACTCCATATAACGCCGCTGCCCTTCCGCATAGATCGTATCAAATGCCAAAGAAGACTTTCCCGAACCGGAAAGCCCCGTAAATACCACAAACTGATCTCTCGGGATCGTCAGATCCACATTCTTCAGGTTATGCTCTCTCGCTCCCGTGATCCGGATCGACTGCGATGCCGGGAGCATTTTCAGGCTTTTTGCTGCCATGCCGCTATCCTCATTTCTTATCCAAACATTTGTTCTGTCATCATATCACGCACCCTTCCGATTGTCAATCGTTACCTGCCTGCCCCGCACAAAACTGATTGCAATTCTCGGTACAATAAGTTAAACTGAAATAGACGCCGGCAGGAAAGACCTGCGGCAAAAAAAAATTCAGGAGGGGTTAAATATGAGATATTCAATTGAAGGCGAGCCGTTACCGGTCGTGATCTGTACGCTGGATTCGGGCGAGTCCATGATCACCGAGAGCGGTGCAATGAGTTGGATGACACCGAACATGAAAATGCAGACATCTTCCAACGGCGGTGTCGGCAAAATGCTGGGCCGTATGTTCTCCGGTGAGAGCATGTTCCAGAACATCTACACCGCACAGGGCGGCGAAGGTATGATCGCATTCGCTTCCAGTTTTCCGGGTTCCATCCGTGCATTCGAGATTGCTCCGGGTCAGGATATCGTAGCACAGAAAAGAGCATTCCTGGCTTCCACCGGCGGCGTGGAACTGTCCGTTTTCTTTCAGAAGAAACTGGGCTCCGGTCTGGTCGGCGGCGAAGGATTCATTATGCAGAGGGTGTCCGGTCAGGGTATCGCCTTTTTGGAATTTGACGGATTTATCAAAGAATATGAACTGCAGCCGGGTCAGCAGATGATCGTCGATACCGGCTATCTGGCAGCCATGAGCAGCACCTGCAAGATCGATGTGCAGACCGTACCGGGCATCAAGAATGCACTGTTCGGCGGCGAAGGCATCTTCAACACCGTGATCACCGGCCCGGGCCATGTATGGCTGCAGACCATGCCGGTACCGCAGCTGGCAGGAGCCATCATCCCGTACATTCCGAACAAGAGCTGATCCGCTGTCATAATGCATTTCCAGGGGCTGTTGCAGAACTGCAGCAGCTCTTTTTTTGTCGAAAAAAACGGTATGAAATCCAGGATCTCATACCGTTTAAACTCCTCTTTTATTGCGGAACCAGGATACCGCCGAAATACTCCGGCTTGCCCTCATCATCGTTTAAGATGAAATATCTGGGCTGGATCACGATATAGGTGCCGTCCGGTTTGCGTACCCGGTGACAGTAGGATTCCACCTTTGCCTTTCCGCGTACAACGGAATCCACGCTCTGCCGGTACGGCATCAGATCATCCGGATGAATATAGTTCTGCCAGATCTTTCCGGCGTGATATACATATTCCGACTCAAAACCAAAGTCATCCACCAGTGAGATGGCCCATCTGGAATAGTCGTATTTCAGATCGTTCAGATAAACGTAGCCTTCGCCGACTACCGTCAGCAGCGCCTCAAACAGCGCATCCAGCTTCCGCTTGCGATCCTCCGGAACCGGGATCTCCACCTCTTTTGCTACCGCCGGATTCATCACGATGCGCTCCGGCTTCATCAGCTTCTTATTCTCATACATTGCAAAGTCCGCACGCTTGAACACATCGGAAAATCTCGCATCCGATGCCGGATCGTACACCGACATACCGGCAGCGATCGTCGGGCCGGAACGGGAACGGCCGTTAGCAAAGGACTCGCGCCGCAGATTCTCCAGCAATTCTTCGCGGATCTCATATTCTTCACCGGTCAGCACAATGACAAATTCGTCTCCGCCGATACGGTATACCTGGCTCTTCGGAAAGACCTCACAGATCATACGGCATGCCCTGCGGACATACTCGTCACCGAAATTGTGTCCTCTGGAATCGTTCAGAAATTTCAGATCGTTGATATCGCACATCACCACGCCGAAATTCAGACTGCTGTCCGCATTCTGGATCCGCTTATCGATCTCGTGGGCGCATTCCACAAACGCATTCTTGTTCTTCATGCCGGTCAGTTCATCCAGACGGGCCATGCGCTCGATGGACTGCATCGCTTTGCGCTGTTCTTCTTTTTCGCGCACTTCCTCATCGATATTTTCCATACCGAACAACGCATGTTTCCCATCTCCGCACCTCATCACAACATGACGGATATATACCGTCCGCCCTTCGATAAGCAGGCGACATGTGGCCGAAAAATAATCTGACTTGGCCAGGTGATCCATGATATTCTTCTTATCATGTATGCGCTTCGCCAATTCCGCATCCTTCGGGTGCACATACTTGCGTCCGTGTTCCATCGACAGAGCGTAGAAATCATCCCCTTCCATCGGGATCTCCTCCCCCTTGAACATTTCGGACGGAATAAAAATAACATAATGTCCTGTCTCAATATCAATATAGAATAAACTGTCAAAACGCTCAGCCAGTGTGGTGGCAATCTGGTTAAATGCCTGCTGGTCGATCTTCATTCTGAAATCCTCCTAAAAAACACATGCTAATATTGTGCATATAGTATAACACAAAAAATCAAAACTTCACACACCCAAATTTTACTGCTACCGGGACAAATTTTTTTATTTGCCCCGGCGCCGATCCTTTCGGATCATTTCAGCCATTGCGCCACAGACTCTTCCGTTACTGCACCGGCATTCACCAGTTCCCGGAAATAAGTCCGGATCGCCTCCGCCTCTTCCTCCGGGATACCGTTATCGATGGCCTTTCCCAGCAATTCAACTGCTTTTTCGGCATCCGCTTCCACACCTTCACCAAAGATGTAGAGCGCTCCCAGATAATACATCGCGTGTACCGAACCGCCTTTTACCGCCCTGCGGAACCATTTAGCCGCCTCCCCATAATCCGGCGTTCCGAATTCCCCGTTATAATACATTCCGCCCAGACTGAACATAGCTTCCGCATTTCCTTCGTCCGCTGCCATCTGAAACCACTTTGCTGCTTCCGCATAATCCACACTGCCCGTAATACCGTTGAAGTAGCTATATGCCAGGGCCAGCATTCCGTCACTGTCTCCGGCAACAGCCGCCTTCTTATAATATTCCACTGCTTTGGCCGGATCCGATGCCCCGCTCTCAGTATATCCATACTGGTACACCGTACCGATATATACCAATGCCCCGGTATCTCCTGCCGCGACACCTTTTTCGTAATACTCCATCATCTTCGCGTAATCCGGCTTTCCGTTACATGCCTCCGCAGTACCTTCCCGGTACATATCACCAAGATAACGGTATGACGTACAGTCCCCGGCAGCTGCAGCCTTTTGGAACCACTGTTCCGCCATATGGTAATCCGGCTGTCCGTTGTCCGCGCCGTATCTTCCCAGATAATACAGAGCGCCGATCGTACTCATCGCCCCGGCTTCACCGATATCCGCTGCTTTCTTGAACCATTCATATGCCTTCGCCTCATCCCTCTTTACCGTACCGGATCCGCAATCATACAGCCAGCCGACATTATACATGCTCATCGCATTGCCCTGATCGGCACCTTTGCGGAAATAATCCATCGCTTTTTCGCCATCCGTTTCGGTTCCCTGTCCGTGGATATACATATAGCCGGCATTGTTCATTGCTTCGATATTTCCGGCTTCCGACGCTTCCTCGTAAAACTCCAGCGCTTTCCGGTAATACTCATCCGCCTTAACATCCTCACCTCTTACCATCAGTGCATCCCCGATCAGCATATTTGCTTTTCCTTCCCGGTAGGGGGTAAGTTCGATCGACTCTTCATAATACTCGATCGCCTTGTCAATATCCCGCTCCACTCCGGCATAGCCGTTTTTATACAGGGTACCGATCGCCTCCTGAGAAGCTGCCTGCCATTCCGCCAGTTCCGATTCCGCACTTTCTTTATAGTACTCCAGTGCTTCTTTCGCATCCGTATCGAACCCCGCCAGGCCTTTCTGTGCCAGCTGTCCCATTCCGAAATTGGCCTCCACGCAGCCGGCATCCAGAGCCTCTTCGTACAATTCTCTGGCCTTGTTCACATCCTGCAGCACACCGCGTCCCTGACGATACATCTCTCCCAGAGCCACTTCTGCCAAAGCGCTTCCCTGATCCATGCCGGTCTCGTAGTTCTGTACCGCACTCTCATAGCGAAAAGAACGCTCTTCCAGCTTGCCCAGATAATACCAGGCATCCGCCGCACCTTTATCCGCCGCATCCGCAAACAACGATGCCGCCTCGGAACTATCATCTGCGCCGTGATATACCGAGTTGTATGCCACAGAACCCTGCTCCATCAGTTTGTCCGCCCCCGGTCCGCGGAGCGCAAAGAATGCAACCAGCCCGACAACCAATGCCAAAGCCACCGCTGCCGGGATCGCCCATTTTGGCATTTTCTTCTTTGCCTTCGCCTGCCGTCCCATCTTGGAGACCAGATTGCTGTGCTGTTGCGGATCTTCCAGGATCCGGCTTACATATTTTCGGAGCTGTTCAATGTTTTGATTGAGCGGGTTGGAAACCGCATCCAGCCAGTGTACACGGGTCAGATAGTATTCCAGTTCATCGTTCATCCCTACCTCGGCCAGACGGAACGGAATGATCGTCTTGCCCGCATTGAAGGCAAGCGCCACCTCGTTCATTACCTGTCTGGATTCGTTGGATTCATCGGTAAAGATCAATACAAAAAGCTTCGCCGCATGCAATCCTTCCCGGATGGCCGATACCCATTCCTGTCCGGGCATAATGTTACGCGGCGCATACCAGCATTTGATGCCATGCTGCTCAAAATCCGCTACCACGGCATCCGCAACATTTTTGTTCTTGGTGGAATAACTGATGAACACATCCAGCCCGCAGTCGTTCTGTGCCGCCGGATCGGTTACTCCGCCTTTTTGCGGCTCGGTTTTCTGTGTTTCCGCTTTTTGTGTTACGGTATTTTCCGGTACCTTGGCCACATCCTGTGCAGCGGCCGCCATCCCCAGTTTCGTACCGCAGTTTCCGCAGATCTTTGCATCTGCCGAACACGGCTTGCCGCAGTTTCCGCAGAATCGCATCTTTTTCGCTTCCTGTTTCGGCGCCGTCTCGGTATCATTCACCGGATCCGCCGGCTTTTCCTGCGGTTCCTCTGCAGCATCCTTCGACTCTTCCGACTGCTCCTCCGCACTCTCTGCCTGCTCTTCCGACTGCTTCTCCGTGATCTCCGGCTGTTTTTCCACAGTCTCCGCCTGCTTTTCCGCAGGTTCGTCCTCGTTCTTTTCCGCAGTTTCTGTCGGCGCTTCCGTTTTTTCGACGGTCTCTGCCTGTTCTTTTGTATCCTCTTCCGGCTTTACTGCCGTTTCCTTCATATCATCCAGCTTGCTTCCGCAGTTTCCGCAGATCTTTGCATCTTCCGAGCATTCATTCCCGCATTTTGCACATATACGCATTTTCAATCCTCCAAGTCCTGCCATCGCCGTAATGATGCGATCATATCACATATCCCCTCGAATGTGAATCGCGCCGTCACTTCTCCGTCATCAGTTTCAGGATCACATTTACATTATCCCGATCCATCTGCTTGTAGTCAATCTGTTTGCCGGTCACCGCATTTTCCCGCTCGGACAGTTCATCCAGCTCATCCCAGCTCACCAGACAGGCATGCTGACGATTGACCGCATCCTTTGAGATACGGATCTTTTTTACGGTTCCCACGCGCTCCTGCTTGCGGTATTCCTCGGCCCGCGCCTCCCAGGTCACGCGGCTCATGCACCGGTACTCCATCGTATAATGGAACGCATTCCAGCGCAGATGCTCGGTCTTTGCCATATTTTCCAACTTGGCCTTCGAGATCTCCGGTCCGAATTCCTTGCGGATCCGCTTGATATAGGAACAGAGGAAATCCACGCTGGACCGGCAGCTCATACGGCTGAAATAATCGCAGGCCAGCCACTGGTCCCGCTCATTGCCATCCGGATCATTATAATAATGATTCAGCCGGATCGCCATCTCGTCCATGCCGCCGCCATACAGGATATCCGCATCGTGCAGGCTTGCAAACTCACTCTCATCCCTGGTGCGATAGCAGACCACATTGCCGCCCCAGCATTGATAAACCGGCGTATTGATCCCTTCCAGCATGAACATATCCATGATATCATCCGCGATCTCCCTGCCGTGATTCTTCTCTCCTACCGCGATCACGACATAGGTAAGTTTGTGCGCATGTTCCTGTAAATACCTGCAAAACTCCCTGCTGCGTCCGCCGTCACTGTGAAATTCAATGTCATATTCTTCCAGCATTGCCGCATAACGCATACGGAAGAAACCATCAATGTTATGAAAATCCGGATCAAAAATATCCGCATGGAAAGTTCCGCCCTCAAACTGTCCGTTAACGATGGCCTTCTTCAGAATCTCCTGCCCCATACGCCCGAATCCGACGATCAGTACCTCCACATCATTTTTTGCCAGACCGTTTTCATCAAAGGAAACATTGTTGCATACCGGATACTTCTGCATCAGCAGACGCGCGGTCAATTCTGCGGTGTCAAAGGTCTTCACCTCACCGTACCCGTAATGATCCTTGCCGGCCTGCAGCGTCACCCCCTGCCGTTCTTCCCTGCCCAGCAGCACCAGTGACGTATTCTTCGGTGCGATCCCGGCATCCTCCAGCAGTTTCATCATTCGCAGCGCATAGTTAAAGTTGTCATCCTCCTGCTCCGACAACGCACACAGATGCAGTCGTTTGCCGACTTTTCCGCCCAGTTTCAGTTTCTTCAGGAATTTTTCTCCGGGGTTGATCGCTCCCTCATCCGAAAACAGGATCGCCCCCATCTGGCGGATCTCCGTCTCCTGGATCGGATCTGCCGTTCCTACAAACACGACGGAAGTTTTCTTGGTTTTCACCCGGTTTCTGCCGTATGCCAGGGTATTTTCGTTCACACCGTAGATCAGTTCCACATTCCGTACGCCCAGGAGAATGATCTGCAGATTTCGTACCGCGCCTTTGCCCAACGCCAGGATGGCCGCACTCGCCATGGAATAATACGCCAGAAAATGGCTGCACCAGAACAGGAAACTCCACGCCCCTTTATTCACACCGTTCTGTTCCAGCACCTGTAAAAAGAGTGTTTCGTTATTGGCCCCCACAAACATACGGCCCACATCCACCAGGGTCCGGAGGATTGCCGACATATGTTCAAAAACGCCCTGTCGTCCGTGGGAATATATAAAACCATAGATGATGATACCGCCGATCGCCGCCAGGAAAAAGGTCGCTCCCGTAACCTTTTCTCTCTGTTCCTGTTCCAACGCCACATACAGGATCAGCGCCAGAAAAACTGCCGCCGACAGCATGATCACCGTCATATCTCCAACCATTTGATTCTCCTCCTGTCATTCCGGAATGTCCGGATCCTCTTTAGCAAAAAAAGGAGCCCCAACAAACCGTGAGTGCTCCTGCACCGAACCGCATCATTACAGTACATACCGGCATACGATGAACCGCAGTACCTGCGTGATCCGTTTCTTTTTCATACCTCGTAATCCATGCAAACACGGCTGGCCGTATACGGTCTTACCTTCGTATTGGCCACATCCACATGCTTGGGGTGCACCGCATACCCCTTCAATGCCTCTTCGTTCTCAAACGAGGAATCCAGCATCAGATCGCAGTTGGAACTTGCCAGCGGCTTGGTATTGACCGTAATGTCGATCAGTCCCGGGATCTGGCCTTTCAAACCTTCCAGCCCGCTCTTGATCCCTGCTTTGATCTGCTCCTTCTCCTCCAGAGAATACTCGTCTTTTAAAGTCCACAAAATCACATGCTTTACCATATCTTCCATCCTCCTGATCTTATACCTGTGCTTCTTTTTTCGCTTTCCGGTCCTTCAGTTTCCATACGATCGCCGCTGCGATCCGACTGATCCCGCCAAAGACAAATACCACAAATCCCAGATCGGTCAGCGTCTGCCCGATTCCCATATTGATCTCATACTTGATCTGCAATTCCACCGGCGGATCCTGATACGGGATGCCTGCCTTGATCGCCATATAAAAGAATCCGATCACCAGCATAAAACAACCGGACAGGATCAGGGAATCCAATAATATGCGCAGGAAAAACCGTCCCTTATTCATAGTAATCCCTCCCTATATCCTCTTAACTGTGCGATGTATTTGCGGCTGCTGCCGTCGTAGATGCCACCAGGATCAGCATCACGATCTCCTCGGCAATGATCAGTGCCAGCGCGCTGCCGATCGCCGGAGCATCGGAGGTCAGTACCTGCGGAGAATATTCCTGTGCCACCAAAAGTGCCGCAAACATGGCACGGTATTCTTTTCCGAGTGAAAAGTTGCCGAAGCCCTTATGCTTCTTCAGCAGTTCGGATACTTCGTCGATCTCTTTTGCGATCTCTTTTGCGTCAAGATCCAGATCCACCAAAGCGCCGAGGGCTGCCAGTTCCGTGGACTTACCGTATTTTACGCCCTGCTTCTTCAGCGCATCATAGATCTCGGCTGCCTTTGCGCATTTTTCCTCCGTACCGCTGCCGCTCAGGCACAGTACCTGGCAAAGTCCCTGTACCGCATCTTTATGCAGCGGGAATTTCTTTTTCAAAATATCATAGCAGGCTTCCATCTCATCGATCAGCTTGTCCGTATCTTCCGGCATCAGCGCCATCACGGTCGCCAACGGCATATCTTCGCTGCCGGTCAGAAGAGGATGTTCCTTTTTCATTTTCTTCATAATTTCATTCATCTTTTTGATGATCTCATCGGCCTGCCCCACCTTGTGCTGCTCACAGATGATCAGGGCACACAGCACCATATAGGAGGATGTGAACACTCTGCCGTTACGGATCTTGTCAAACACCCCGGTCACTTCATCCAAAAAGCCTTCCGGATTGCGATCGATCGCCATTTTGGACAAAAGAGCCAGTTCCGAGATGCCCCGCAGATCCGAGAACATCCCCTGCTTTTTCTTCAGGATCTCCCTGCACTCCTTCATCTTGGCCGGATCTGCTTTCAATCCCGCATTCGTATAGGAATTGGCAGCCACGATCGTCATCAGCTCAAACTCCCACTTGAAGTCCTTGTTGATCACCGTATAGTTATCTGCCAGCAACTCGCATTTCTGCTTTAATGATTCGTTCATTCTCTTTCCCCTCCGATCGCTAATATAGTATTCCGAAATATGCCTTCTTTTCGTTGGTAAAGTAATGCCACCAATTTCTGATTATACTATAGTCAGTGCACAGATACAAGTGAACAGATACTTGCGACATCCCCGACAATTTTTGCATCACATGGCCGCGTCTTCCATCCCCTCGGTAAAGAGGATGTTCAGATAGCCGTCCTGAAACAGCGCCGACTGGATCTCCATATTGCGAAACTCTTCCGGAATGGGAAATGTGCGGCTTTCGTTCTTCACTCCGACGATCAGCTCGTTCCGGTCCTGCTCCAGCTGCAGTTCGCTCTTTTCCGCAAAGGGAAGATAGATCTGCAGGACACAGTCCTCGGCATCCACATGGTAGATCTCTTTTTCAAACAGCACTTCCGCCGGATCGCACTCCCCGTAGATCTGTGTCCCGACCTGCTCCAGTACCTCCAGCGTGCGGATCTCGCGGTCCTGTAGCTCCACATAAAACTTCGGCACTTCACTGAAGGATTCCTTAATCTCCTGCAACGCCTCCTCCTGCAGTTTCTGCCATTTGCTGAAATATCCTTCCATTGCCGCTTCGGGATAAATGTGATTGACGATCACCGCGTCCACATTGTAATGGTACAGGCACAGGCAGGTAAAGTTCCGCTTGGCTTCGCTGATCACGATCTTTTCCGGTGTCGTCACTACACGCAGGCTGACGGTCTTTTTGTCCAGCAGCAGTTTCTGCAGGCGTTCCATCTTGTCCATCAGATATTCGACATCGTCAAATACATTTTCTCCCGGCATGGGGATTTTTGCGATCGTTTCCACAAGCCGGCCGCCGGTACGGACCACCGCTTTTTCCATCGGCAAAAACCTGCGGATCAGGCCGGAGAGCTGCTCCGGATATTTGAGCAAAGCCAGGGTTTCGCCGGTCGGCGCGCAGTCCACGATGACCGTATCGTATTCGCCGCTTTCGCAGACTTCCAGGATCTTAAACATCGAAAACAGTTCCTCCAGCCCCGGGAATACCAGCAATTCTTCCACTTCGATCCCGCTGCCGCCTTTTGCCGTGAGCAGGCGCTTTAAGTAGTCCTTCATATTGCCCCAGCTTTTTTCGCTTTCATAGACCGTGTCGATCTCCATCCCGTACAGGGTATCCGACAGTTTCGTCGCATCCCGCCCGATCTTTACGCCAAAGGAATCCCCCAGGCTGTGGGCCGGATCGGTACTCATCACCAACACCCGCTTTCCGGTCTTTGCGATCGCACATGCCGTCGCACACGCCATACTGGTCTTGCCGACACCACCTTTTCCCGTATATATGATCACTCTCATAACTGTCATCCTTTCCCGATCAGTCGATCGATACCTTTTTTACATTCCCTGTCTGCTCTGCTTCCGGAGCCTTCTCCTTCTTGCAGCTGCCCGGCAGCATCTCCGCCACCATCTGCTTCATCTCGTTTCCGATCACATCCAGATGCCCTGCCGTACGTTCCGGCAACAGTGCCAGGATCGCTTTTTTCTGATATTCTCCCGCCGTCTTCAGTCGTTTGATCATGGTCTTATTCATCTCCGGTGCCTCCTCTCTCAAAGCTGATCCGCAACTTGCCGTCCTCCAGTTTTGCCCCCGATACCGCATAGGTGCGCAGGATGTTCGGCAGCGGTATGTTTCGTTTGAAATTGCCGATCCGGATCACGATATCCGTTGTTCCCTGATACAGATCGATGTCCCCTTTCTCCGCGCAGGGTACGGATACTTCCAGCTGATATCCGTCCTCCGTCTGGGTGAACGTCTCTCTGGCATTGATCACTTTCTTTCCGAACACATCATGGCCTTGCAGCACATCTTCCGCGATCCGCCGGATGGCCGCCTCCCCCTTGACTTCCTCCTCATACCAGGGGATCTCCAGGATGGGCAGCGCCCGGAAACACTCTTTGATATCCGTGATATAATTCCTCTGCAGCTCGATCCACCGGTCAAAGAAGGTATTGCCGATGTCCTGCGGCAGAACGCGGTTGATGTAGAGACCGTCCACATTAAAATCATACAGGTTCATATACATATAGTTGCGCTTCGTTTCCTCGATGACCATCTTTTCCGGAGTGGTAACGAGACGGATGCTCGTGATCTCCCGGTTCTTTAACATTTCCTGCAACTCCGCCAGTTTCAGGTAGATCTTTTCGATATCGTTCATCGCGTTTTTGTTCGGCATCTCCACCTGGAAGATGGATTTGGAAACCGGTGCCAGCAGGCGTACGCCGATCTTGCCGATGGGGAACAGCTTCTCCATATACCACGAAAGCAACTCCGGAAACTTGAGCAAGGATAAGGTTTCGCCGGTCGGTGCGCAGTCCACAAAGATGCGCTCGTAGGTGCCGCTCTTATAGATCTCGGCGATCTTTAACAGGGAGAATAATTCTTCCATCCCCGGGATCATCCCCAGATCCTTGATGCTTAAGTTTTCCAGTTCCGTAAATAAGCTGGTCAGATAGCCCGTAACCGATGCGAAATCCGTCTCCATCACATACTCGGGATCGATCTCGTAGAGCGACAGGTTCGGCAATACTTCTTCCTCTTCCCTTCCCAGTTTGCGCTCAAACAGATCTCCCAGATTGTGGGCCATATCGGTGCTGACCAACAGAGTTTTCTTCCCCTCTGCCGCGCTTTTGTAGGCGTGTGCCGTCGCCACGCTGCTCTTTCCCACGCCGCCTTTTCCGGTAAAAATATAAATCCTGCTCATAAACCTTTCCTCGCTTTCTTCAGGTATGCTTCGCTTTCAGAATAATTCCCCTTGTGAATATTTCTTTGTTTGAATAGTTCCGCCCTCGAAGTATTTGGTTTTAGGGAAAGCAGCCGCGTACCTGCCGGGCTGCCTTACTCTCTTTCGTATATGCGCTACTCGATCGTGATCTTTCGCACCTTTCTGGTGGTTTCCTCTTTCTTCCGCTCCTGTTTCAACACATCGATCACCTTGGTCATCATCTTTTGAAACAGTACCGTTTCCTCCTGCGTGAGCGTCCCCATCACCTGCGTAAAGTAATAAAACACTTCGTTCATCAGACGGTTGAACTGCGTCATCCCTTTTTCGCTGAAGCGGATCAGCACCACACGCTTATCTTCCGCCGACCGCGTCCGCACGATCAATCCGGTCCTTTCCATCCTGCCGACGATCCCCGTTGCGGTATTCAGCGGAACATGAATATATTCGGAGATCTCACTCATATTCACTTCATTCTTCCGATACAGGAGCCAGAAGATCATCACTTCATTCTTGGTACAGTTCAGGAAGATGTTCCCCCACAGTTCGGAAGACAGCAGTTCCTTCACCTGTTCTATGTAGTTTTCGATGCTCTGAAATGTCTCCTGCGGCATTTCCGCTGCATTGTTGCCCATAAATGCTCCCGTATTTTTCAATCGCGCCAATTATTTCGCCATCCGAAGTAATTTAATTCTACACCCGAAGTATTTTCCTGTCAAGTATGGATCTATCTTTTCTACAACCATCCTAGTGGAGGCAATTTCGCTTGTCAACGCCGGAAACAGCTGCCGGTTCTCCGATATAACCGGATGGTAAAAAAGCTTCATATGGTGTATAATATCGATAGTCTTTAAATCGGATGGGGACAGGGGGGCTATCGCATGATCCGATCCCAGGAAGAACTGGAAAACTATATCGCAGATCAGGTCAAAAAATACAAGGGGATCAGTATGCCGCAAAAAGCCGGTATGCTGGAGCGAATGAACCACAAGACGCTGCCCTGCGAACGCCTGCATCCCAACCCGGCGGATGAATTCTGTCTTCCGGAGGTGGGACCCAGTTACCGTATCATCGGCGAATACGAAAAGAAGATCCGGCGCTCCCTGATCTACGACGATTACGATCCTTTCGGCGAGCCGGTCCTGGTCGAAAAAATGTCACCGGACGGTTATCTGATCCTGAACGGTCATCACCGCTGGGCCGCTGCTCTGCGCTGCGGCTTAAAAGAAGTCCCCGTCAAGATCGTCAATCTGACGCAAGACAGTGATATCCAAAAGATCATTGGGAGTTCCAAACATGACCGCCGCATCACGCTGGATCTGGATGAGCTGGTCTTTGACAGTTCGGACGAAACCCTGCTGGCAAAGAAACTTCCGTTCCCGCATTGTCTTTTTTACAAAGAGCGCATACGCCTCGGCGTCCCGACTTTCCTTCATTTTCTGGTTATGGAAGGTTATGATATCTGGGTGTATACCGCATCGTACTATTCCCATGATTATCTGCAGCACTTGTTCCGGCTTTATCGCATTCATGTAGACGGCGTGATCACCGGTACCGGGCGAAAAGTCGAAAAAACCGAAGAAAACAAAAAGAAAAGCGAAGCGATCCGCAACCTGTTCCGGGAAAATTACAAAGAAACGATCACCATTGACTACAAAGGGATCGTACGCTCCTTTACTTCCGGACGGGACTTTGAACAATACGATCTGGACTGTCCGCCTGCCGAATGGGCGCGGGAAGTACTCAATATTTTGGAAAGTATCGTAAAGGACAACAAAGATGAGTGAGAAAAAAATGCGCGTGTCTTTCGATCTGGATGAGGTGCTCTTTGTCCTGCCGGAGACGCACAAAACCGAGCCTGAACTGCGCTGGCCGTTCAACCGTATCTACAAAGAACGGCTGCGTCTCGGCACTCCCGAACTGATCAACACCCTGCAGGAACAGGGCTACGAAGTGTGGGTCTACACTTCTTCGTTTCGTTCAGAAAAGTATATCCGTACGCTCTTCCGCCACTATGGCGTGCACTTCAACGGCATCGTCAATGCAAACCGGCATCTCCGTGAAGTGCAGAGAGACAAAAAGGAGCTCCTTCCGCAGAAGCTCCCCAATCACTATCGTATCTCTCTGCACATCGATGATGAAGCCATCGTCTGCACCCTCGGCCGCCAGTACGGCTACAATGTGTACCAGCTGAACGCCCAGGACGACGACTGGAAAGAAAAGATCATCGCCCGTGCCGATCAGATCCGCAAGATGGAATTCAAAGACAGCTAACCAACATTCGCAACATCAGCTCAGGTATTTCTTCAGATTCAGCATGCGGTCACGCAGTTCGGCCGCCACTTCAAAGTTCAGATCTGCCGCTGCCTTGCGCATCTGCTTCTCCGTATCGGCGATCACTTTCTTCAGTTCTTTTTCGTCCATGGATTCCGGATCTTTTTCCAAAGCCGTCTCGGTAGATGCGATGGACTTGCTGATCGCGATCAGTTCTCGAACAGCTTTCTTGATCGTGGTCGGCGTGATGCCGTGTTCCTCGTTATACTTCATCTGTATGCCGCGTCGGCGATTGGTCTCATCAATACAGATCTTCATGGAATCCGTCATATTGTCGGCATACATAATGACATGACCTTCCGAATTTCGCGCTGCACGACCTACGGTCTGGATCAGGGATGTAGCCGAACGCAGGAAACCTTCCTTGTCCGCATCCAGGATCGCAACCAAGGTTACTTCTGGAATATCCAGACCTTCTCGCAACAGATTGATGCCGACCAGCACATCAAACACATCCAGTCGCAGGTCACGAATGATCTCGGCCCGCTCCAGCGTATCGATATCGGAATGCAGATATTTCACGCGGATGCCGATGTCGTGCAGATAGGTGGTCAGGTCCTCCGCCATACGCTTGGTCAGAGTGGTGATCATCACCTTATTTTTCTTTGCCGTTTCCTTCTTGATCTCTGCCACCAGATCATCAATCTGCCCTTCCACCGGGCGTACACTGATCTCCGGATCCAATAGTCCTGTCGGACGGATGATCTGCTCCGTACGCAGCAACTCATGCTCTTCCTCGTACTGCGCAGGCGTTGCCGAAACAAACAGCATCTGATCGATGTAGGATTCAAATTCCGGGAAGTTGAGCGGTCGGTTGTCCAATGCCGAAGGCAGGCGGAATCCGTAATCCACCAATGTGGTCTTTCTTGCCCGGTCGCCGTTGTACATACCGCGGATCTGCGGGATCGTCATATGCGACTCGTCGATGATGATCAAAAAGTCATTCTTAAAGAAATCCATCAGACAGTACGGATGCGCCCCTGCCGGCATACCCGTCAGATGTCTGGAATAGTTTTCGATACCGGAGCAGATACCGGTCTCCCGCAGCATCTCCACATCGAAGCTGGTGCGTTCGAAAATACGCTGCGCTTCGATCAGTTTATCTTCGCTCTTAAAGAATGCCACGCGTTCTCTGGCTTCTTCTTCGATTGCTTTGCAGGCTTCCTCCATGCGCTCCTTGGAAACTACATAGTGCGATGCCGGATAGATGCTCACATGCTCCAGCGTACAGATCGGGCGATGCGTTACATTGTCCAGCTGTGTGATGCGGTCGATCTCGTCTCCGAAAAATTCCACGCGGATGATCGTGTCACCCTGCTCGGCCGGATTGATCTCCAGCACATCCCCGCGCACGCGGAAACAGCCACGGTTCAGATCCAGATCATTACGGTCATACTGAATGCCGATCAGTTCCCGTATGACATCGTCACGATCCTTCTGCTGTCCCGGGCGCAGCGATACGACCAGTCCCGAATATTCGTCCGGGCTGCCCAGACCGTAGATACAGGATACGCTGGCGATGACCACCACATCCCGCCGCTCCGTCAACGATGCCGTTGCCGACAAACGCAGCTTATCGATTTCGTCATTGACATCCGAGTCTTTTTCGATATAGGTATCCGTCGAAGGCACATACGCCTCCGGCTGATAATAATCGTAATAGGATACAAAATATTCGACCGCATTCTCCGGGAAGAATTCTTTAAACTCACCATAGAGCTGGGCCGCTAAAGTTTTGTTATGCGCGATGATCAGTGTCGGCTTGTTCAGTGCCGCGATCACATTTGCCATGGTGAAGGTCTTACCGGAACCCGTAACGCCCAGCAGGGTCTGAAACTGATTGCCTTTTTTGAACCCGTCAACGAGTTCTTTGATCGCCTGCGGCTGATCGCCGGTCGGCTGGTATTCGGAATGTAATTTGAAATTCATAGCTTATAAATCCTCAAAAAACAGCATAATTTGATAGAAAAAAAGTTCGTCTATTGGCCAATTTTTCAGCTGCAAAAACAACCCAACACCAAAGATAACGCTTTGCCTTTTCCATATGCGCCTCGTTCCATTCTACTCTCCTGCAGAAATGCGTGTCAAGTCACTTGCTCCACACCCACGGAACTGATTTTTCATGCTCATTATATTGCCATATATGTGAAAATATGCTATTATTTAGCTAGGTTAGTTAAGATTAGAAATGATACTGTAAAGGAGGAAAATATATGACTCAAGTAAATATGTTTCAGGCTAAAACCGATCTTTCAAAACTGATAGCATCCCTGGAAAAAAATGAAGAAGACCAGATAGTAATTGCCAGGGACGGCACCCCAGTGGCAGTTTTAACCTTATATATCCCCCAGCCGCAAACGCGTAAGCTAGGCATAAGAAAAGGAAAATATGTTATTCCGGATGATATTGATGAGTGCAATGATGAAGTATTATCTCTTATGGAGGGCGTATGAACATATTAGCGGACACACATATTCTTCTATGGAGTATTTATGACGACGATAAACTCTCCGATAAGGCAAAAAGCTATCTGATAGACGGAAGAAACCGATTCTATTATAGTCTGATATCTATCTGGGAAGTAGCAATAAAAAACAATATCGGAAAAATGCCCATTCCTGCCGAAGATTTACTGGAAGGGTGTGATGAAATGGGTTTCGTTCCATTGCCTCTAAAAAAAGAACATATACTGCGATTACGAAGCCTGTCGGAATGGGAACACAGAGATCCTTTTGACCGAATGCTTGTAGCACAGGCCGAAGCAGAAAAATTCCAATTCCTTACAGAAGATAAAAAGATTCTGGATTACAAATCGCCCTGCGTTCTCTGATAACGCCCCTCTATTCATCCGAAAATCGAAAGCCTCTGTTTTTTCGATTTTCGAATAGTGAACAGCTTTTCCTTAATATAAGGAAACAGTAAAGGATAGCATCTGATAACAACATAAAGGGGCTGTCGCATTAGATGATAAAAATCTGTGCTTAGTGCGACAGCCCCTTTATAATTTCACATATTGGCTAACATCTACAATAGTATCCAACACCATTCCCGTACAATCTGTCAAATCTACTTTGCTACATCATTCCCTCTATCGATTGTGATGGGAACTTTCTCCTTGGAAACTTGCGTTATCAGACTCACAGTAAAAAAGAAACTGCCCTTATGGCAGTTCCCTTCTTAATCGTATTCTATTTTCCAAGGCATTTCATTTTTGATAATCGATACATTTCGATTGGTTTAGGGGCAGAAGTGTAAGGATAGGATAGTCTATCTGGAGACTTCCCCTTTGTATCCAGATGCACTCTAGAACAGATCATCTGTATCTTCCAAAGTGTAATCGCTCTTCCCGAACAGCGTCTTCATATAATCGCTTCTTGCAAATAGAATTCTACCGATTTCTATTCTGTTTTCATTGATTCTGTAAAATGCGATGTACTCTTTGAATGTCACGTAATAGATACCGGTAAACTCTCCCATGAAACTCAATGGTGTCCCTGTCTTAGGATAGTTCCTCTTTTTACTGATCGCCGCTCTCAGATTCGTGATATAACTGTCTGCAATATCAAAACTCTGAGAAGCCCCATATACCTAATCCCAGACTCTGTCCAGATCTTCTTCTGTTTGCCATCCTTGTTGCTCCCCAGATTGAAATCCCTTGTTCAGTTCTATCATAAGCTTAAGCATTGCTTTTGTCTTCTCGAACTCTTCATCGTCTTCTATACTATGAACGCTGTATTCTCTATGCCCGTTTTGTGTCAGATAAACCGGTGCATTCGGCCTTACTCTTTCTAAAACCTGACCATAGTTTCGCAGTTCAGAAATGGGTGCTATTGTCGGCATATCTTTTTCCTCCCTTAAATTAATAATTCTCTATGATCCTTACAGATATACTACAACACTTATGTATGTTTTTCAGCAAATCATTCGACAAATCTTTCGAAACTTACTGGTATCAGATCCTCCCTCCGTTTTCTTCTGCCAACAAGATAATCCACAGAAAGTGTGCAATCATTATAGAATGCCGACGAATTTGGGTACCCAAATCACCTCCGTAACGCCCAGCAGGGTCTGAAACTGATTGCTTTTTTTGAACCCGTCAACGAGTTCTTTGATCGCCTGCGGATGGTCGCCGGTCGGCTGGTATTCGGAATGTAATTTAATATTCATAGTTTAAACCTCTGATATTTCGAGATAAATGCCTATTCCCTCATCCTGACATACTAGAATCTAGCGATGCAATCATTTAGTCTATCTTTGCATAATCTTCTCTAAGCATACCATAAATGTTATAGTCACAATAGACCGATACCATTTTGCCTTGTCGGACTGTCCCCTCTTTTATGAAACCACACCGCTCAAGAACCTTATTGGAAGCAATATTCCTAACATCAGCCCGTCCATTTATCCGCTCAATTTCTGTATTTTCAAATATGAACCGTATTACTTCCTTTAGTGCTTCTGTAGTAATTCCCATATTCCAATATTCAGGATGAATACGATACCCTATATCTCCCATCCTCGAATTCTGTATATCAAATACCGCAATCATTCCAATAACAGTATTTGTTTCTTTCCAAACAATCCCCCAGTTAAAGTCCGGTGAAGGCTTTCTTTTCACCCAAGGCCGAGCGTCAACAAACATCAATTCAGGATTTTTCTCATTCTTGTTTGCTTTTCGCCCCCAATAGGTATATATTTCATCTCTCCCCAACCATTCTTTCAAATCCGGCACATCTGCTTCGTTAAGAGTTCTAATAATCAGCCGATCCGTTTCAAGGACAGGTTTATCTATTTCGTAATCTTTTAACATAATGCCTCCCTATATTGTCAAGTGTTTTTCCCTTTATTTTTGCGTTTTTTGTGTTACAATTCATTTTAGATGCCCCCTTATCAGTTAGCATACATTGTATATGAATCATTTCTTAAATCATAATAATAATTAAAGAGACCCTTACTGTATTTTATATGGATAGTCTCAAAATAACCACGGTCATCGATACTTTTTATGAGTTTAGCAATTTCCTCTGATGCCTGTTCCGCATTAGAAATATATTTATCGTCAAATACCAGCGTCCCCGCAACATCTGCGGAGGTTCCACCGTACCACAAAAAGTCAAAATGGTACTGTTCTTCGAGACTTGTAACTTCGTCATCAATCTGAGAATCTATGTAATTCTGATACTTCTCCGAGAAATCCGATGATTTTTCTTCGGAATATCCAAATATCTCGCCATCAACGCTATTCCCCGATGCAAACGAACGCATACTGTATTCAAATCCGTATTCTTCATCCCGAAAGGTATATACTATTGAAACGGAATTTGTATTGGTTCCGATAAGTTCCGCATTCCCAAAGTTTTCTTCGACATATTTTACTGCGCCCACACTATCTGAAAGCTTTACGTTATCCGGGGAGGCACATGAAGATAGCAGGAAGATTGGTACTGCAATAGAAATGAGCAATATAATTATCATTTTAAGTTTCAATATATTATTCCCCCATATCCTTTCTACTTCGGATTTTCACCTCTGCAAAATAATCTTGGCGCAGGGTCATTGCTCTATAGCATCACAAACAATATGAAACTGTTTTATCCCGCCTGTCTGGATCTTATCAATATGTTCGATCGTCAACAAATAATCCTTTCCGTCATTAAACTGTGCATGATCGACATCCCAAAGCTGAACTTCTATGTCACCCTTAGAATAAATGATAAAAAATTTGTTACCCAAATTACGCTCGTCAGAATCCTCGGTCGCTTTGACTACGACTGTTTTTCCTGCCATTTCATCACTGTATGACTGATGTTCCGAAATAGCTTCCGCATAATTCGCATCAAAATCCTCTATCGCCGCCTGGGGACTGTCATAGTCGCCATGTAGTTGTACCGACCCACAGGCAGTTAGTAAGATGGTACTCAATACCACAAATGTTGATTTTCGCATGGATTTCATAACGTTTTCTCCTTTTTCATTTTCATAATCATATAGGAACCGTGTACCGTTACAATATTGTTACATTACTTAATATTTGTGTAATGGTACACGGTTCCAAGGCGCTATCGGATCCCATTGATCCCAAGATTCATGATCCATGCGCCAAGTGCGGCAAGTCCCACATCAGCAGCCAGAACCATCAGGAAATCACAGGTGACTATAGCACAGCTGATAAACTTCATAATGATATTTGCCTTTGAGCACAGATGTACTCTCAATACTTCAAATAATCCAAGTCTTGCTTTACGCGGATCCCTGCGGCTCACCATAATATTATACTCACTGGAAACATTAATATAGTACGGGCTGATCGGACATATCGTGGTTTTAGGATCAGTGGTATGTATTTCTCCGCCCTCCTCATAGGAGAAGCTGATACTCTCAACCCTGTGTACTCTGTATCTTTGCTTCTTTCGATCGCCGCTCCGTCTGTGGCGGCTCCGGTCCCGTTCCTCTGCCAGATAGATATCATGCCCGCCTGTGTATCTTACGCCACCTATATTAGCGTATGTTTTTGACTCCCTCTTACCCACAACAGCCTTCACCTTTTTGGAGTAAAATATGCCGCCGAAAATCTGCTGGTTGCCGATCAGTGCAAGAATGATAAAACCTGCCCCAAAAATAACCTCAAATATTTCTACAAGATCCATGTTGCATACCCTCCCTATCTTTCTTCCATCGTCTTTCCCATATCAAAAGCCTTCTTCCTCTCCTGCGAGAAGACTGTCTCACGATGCAGCTTTTTCTGTTCAGGATCAAATATGGACCATATATCCACTTTTCTTTTTCTCCCTTTGCTTGAATCTATCTTTCACATCTTCATAAACTACTCGTTATAGGAATGACTGCAAGGCAAGTTAGAAAGAGACATCTACAAACATGAAGTTGTCATAATGCGTCTTTGGGACAGTTCTTTACGCACTCCATGCATAGGATGCATTCTGTACCGTTTTTACGTTTCCTTGAATTATCTGTCACATCAACATTCATCGGGCAAACACATTTGCATTTCCCACAGGAGATACACTTCTCCTTATCGCATTTCAGACGAATCAGAGAAAAATAACTCATCGGCTTCAGAAAAACAGTAATCGGACAGATGTACTTGCAGAATGCCCGGTTATCCTTGAAGGAAAATGCAAGGATAATTCCTGTCGTATAATAGAGAATGTTACCAATAATAAATGCCCAGAACATGATTCTCTCAATGTTCCCCACATGAGCAAGGAACAATGCTGCAACAAAGATCAGCGAAGCCGCAAAGGTGATATACCTGATCCATCCTATTTTTTTTCGCGGCTCCTTTGGCGCTTTGTAAGGCAGAAAATCCAGCACCATAGCCGTCCAGCAGGCATATCCGCACCATCCGCGCCCAAATAACAGCGGTCCGAATATTTTGGCTACGGCATAATGTATTGTTGCAGCCTCAAACACGCCTGTGAACAGATAATACCAGAATCCCTCGATCTGCATGTTTTCGTTACATATCAACCCAAGATAGACAAGCATGTACAGACCGACAAGCAGTTGAACAATGCGCCTGGCATATTTATATTTTTTAATAAACAAAAAAACACCAAGCGAAATGGACAGTCCGATGTAGCTGAAATTGAACAGATAGAACAGATTGTCCTTTGTCAGCCATAAGGTAATTGCGATCGTTTCGAATACAACCAGCATAATGATCGGCATAGTATATTTCTTCATTTTTGCATCCCCAACAAACTTCGATTCGTCTTAGTCTATTATCCTGGCATATATTCCGGTATAATCAAACAGTAATCTCAATCTGATTTCCTTCAATTCCGACTATACAGCTCTCATAATAGCCATCGCCTGTAGTTCGCGGACCACTTAATACCTCAAAACCGTCTTCCCGGAATTGTCTTGTCAAACGATCAACTTCTTCAACACTTCCTACAGAAAAGGCTATATGAATATATCCTGTACGATTGATTGACTTTGCAATATTCTCCATAGAAGGTTTATTCATTATTTCAAGTCTTGCTCCATCATCAAAACTGATAAAGTATGATTTAAATCCAGTTGTTTTGTTGTTATATCCATCATTCGACACTCCTCCGAGATACTTCACAAAGAAGTCCCTTGCCGATTCCAACTCATTCACGTACATGGCAATATGTTCTATCTTCAATTTCAATCCTCAATTATCATCAAGAATAGCTCTCCATCATATACCTAATCTTACATGTGGCTTATAAAAACAATCCGTTTTTTAATGCTCTATACTTTTCATCAGAGACAACACCTGTATCATATCAGATCTTTAATCAAATCAAAGTACTTTTCATCATCGTTTTCAAAAATTTCTTCTCCCGCAAGCATGTAAGCACGCATAAGATATTCTACCGCATCTTCTTTGCCTAATTCATGTGAACACTGTCCCAAGCGAAGCATTACGAATGGATTCATA
Source organism: uncultured Lachnospiraceae bacterium (assembly GCA_946403625.1). Classification (GTDB taxonomy): domain Bacteria; phylum Bacillota; class Clostridia; order Lachnospirales; family Lachnospiraceae; genus NK4A136. The sequence continues at coordinate 4,176 of CAMJAP010000024.1, read as the reverse complement.
TAACCTTCACCCGAAATATTTGATTTCGCATCTTTCAAATACGGGTATGCTTTTTCAAATTCTCCCAGCATAAACCAAGCATCTGCAATAGATGTTTGAAACCACACAACTTCACTTTGCTCATTAAGCGGTTTATTCAGAGAATCCAATCCTTCCAGCCATATCGAGATAGCCGCCGTATACTTTCTTTCATCAAACAGCTTGTTTCCTTCTTCAGCGTATTCATTCAGTGTTTTCATGATTATTTTTCCTTGCGTTTCATAAAACTCTCGTACTGATCTTGCCGATTCAACAGTTTTGCAGAATAGTCCTCTATTTCTTCTCTGCCATTACCATCACACAATGTTATGAAATATGTTATATCTTCAAAACCGGTTCTCATGCCATTTTCTTCTGCAATCTTTTTCATAGCATTCGTCAGGCTTTCAAAAAACAGTGCTTTGGATTTTGCATATTCCGAGGCATTGGATTCTTCCTGTTTCAACAACTTATCACTGATTGCAGTAAACGGACTCTTATTTCCCGCTGAATATGCCCATTCATCCGGAATCCATTTTACAAAACTCTTCTTTCCATCTGTAACGGCCTTAATCTCTTCTTCTGACAAACGATCTTTCAGCATCTCTGCGTACTTTAAATCTTTCTCCCGTGCCTTCTCCAATGTATTTGCTGCAAAGTATAAGGAAACGCAATCTTCATCAGCTACCAAAGCCATCGCGTACAGTTTCTCCGTCCCTGCCATCTTAACAATTGTTTCCAAATCCTTTTTGATCGCTTCATAAACCTTGTTTTCAATATCGGCAAAGAAAATCTCCGGATCAAACAAAGTATTCTTCTTAAATCCATCAAGTAAACCCATCTTTTTTCTCCTCGTTTATTGTCTGTTCAAACTGATACATATCTTCCTTATATCTTCTTCTATGCAATCCCCATTCTCATGTAAATACTTATGGTTCATTGTATCTTCCGAAATGGGGAAAGTCCCAAAGTGGTCACCACCCCATTGCAGGAATGTCTTCTCATCCTTACACCACGATACGATACTTTTTGCATCAGAAGGCTTATATGGTCTTAGTCTAATCATCACACTCTCTCCAACAAATCACGACTTGCGCCTTAGCACGTTTAAGTTAAATTTATTATTCAATAGGTGCAACATGACACATGGCGATATTGCTTCTAATAAGATCTTTATTAATATATTCTTTAAAATCATTGGTTATATATTTTCCAAATCGATTCCAAACATTAATATCATCTGACAACTTTTCTAGAATTGTAACATCTACAACATTTACTACTGCTTCGTCACCGTATTTCCACATAAGTTCGATGACCTTTGAATAAATCTTAATTAATTCTTCGTTTTCTTGGTTTTTTAATAATTCAAACAATGGATTGCTGATCTCATCACTAGCGTAAATATGTAGTAATACTTCGCCAAAATCAGCTAAATGTTTTTCTAATACTTCATATCCATTTCGGTGGATACATTTTATTAGTTCTACGCATTCTTTATAGTTCATCCTTGTTTTACTGTATTTTTCCAGGCAAATAAGGCTTTCGCCATTCCAATACTCATCAACCATTTTTTCATATTCATATCTATCAAATGAAAAGTCTAAATTGGCAAACCATAATATGTTTTCATCCTTTAAATAATGCGGATATGTGTAATTAATTCTTCTCCTGAAAAGTTCTTCATCCCAATTTTCAGAAATCCATTTCTTCCATTCGGGACTGTTTACTTCCGCTAAAGCAATATTGTCTCCATATTTTTCCCAATCCTTATCGGAATATGCTTCCAGACATGCAATGCCGCTTCTTAATTCGTCCTGAAGATCATAATAATCATTTTTTACGTATCCCGCTCTGCTCCAGTAAACAAAATCCTTGTTCTTCTCTATTTCGATAACTATTACGATACATGAAAAATCGAGATCATCCGGGCACACATAAACGGGCATAATGGCATTATCTAAGTTCTGCAGATACCATACAAACCTGACATCGCCGGTATAGCTCAGTGTTTTGGTCCACGCCGGACACAGATCATCAAAAGGAGTGACATTTTCAGGTAATTCAAAACTTTTTCTGTCATTCAAGTGGTCGCTTAGCCTTTTTCCATCTATAAACCACTCAAAGTCTACCCAATTCTTATTTTTTTGTATTCTCTTTAATTCAATATGATTCAAGCTATCCCCCAATGTTTATCTTTTCTTTTAGCAAGTTATGTTGCGAGTGAACTTACAACCGTAACTCTCAGATTGTCAGGTAATAATATGTATATTGTTTTTCAAATCCGAGCTTCTTATAAAGATTTAAAGCCACCGGATTATTCTGCATCACCTGAAGATATATATGTGAAGCTCCGTATTCCCCGGATTTCATTATTGCTGCCTGACACAGTTTTCTGCCGAGCCCGATCCCTCTAAGTCCGGGGGAGACTACCACATTATGCAATAAGCTGTATCCGTTCTCAATTGCCAGAGAAGCAACAGCCGCCACTGCTTTCTTATACATTATACTGATATAAACCTGCTCAGCCAAAACTTTGGCATGAATCTTCCTGATCAGATCCCGTTTTGTTTCATCTGCAATATCTTCAAATTCAAAATACGGTTCATACCAGCCATCGGGTGTTGTACTGAAATAAACATCATTCGGCATTTCGAGATCTGTATCTACACTGTTCAGTGCAAGCAGCATAACATCCGTTGGCTTATGTTTCTGATAGCCTCTGTTCTCCAGGAAAGCAATCAGCTCCTCATCTGCATCTGTTAACTTAAACATACACGGCAGACCATGCTCCGCATATGCCTTCTCGCAGAAATACAATTTTTCAGACAATTCGATCGTCGATTCTTCCCTGATCTGTACCGAATTAGCTCTCCCCGTATACCCCTGCGTAAACCTGAGCTCCCATCCGTCATAAACTATCTCTTCCAAACCAACAAAACCGTCGGCTGCTATATTTTCTAAAAATCTTATCTGTTCCTTTTCCATATTCCTCATCATACTCAATTGTTTTAAAAGATTTTACCGACATCTGACAGTTATTTCCAATCAACCAGCAGGAATTGCCTGTAACCGGAATAAATGGTTGTGCTCGTGCCATCTTCTATCGAATAAACTTTGAAATACACATCCTCATCATCAGTTACTCCGGTTCCACGGTATACCCTCTCAACATACAAAATATACTTCCCGTCCGGAGATGAAACAATTTGATCAACCTGCCACATCTCTGCATCAGTCTTCTCGGATAAGAGCCTGTATTCATAAGATGATTCGTCCGGGTTTCGATGGTCTTCAAACTCAGTGTCATTTTCTGTTTTAATCAATCCCCAGGTACATAAACGGAAACCTTGACCGCTCCACGAATCCTTGAAAATTATATTTTCATATCCTTCTATACTTCTGTAATCCTGTGAAAAATCAAAATGAAACTGTGATAAGCATAGAATTGTTGACAAAAGTACTATAAGAATAATTACAATTACAGAGATTATTACAATCTTACGTTTCATTTTCACTCACTTTTCCTGATGATTTTCTATGCCAAGAACCCCCCCATTGCTACGTTTAACTGAAATTATTTGTGTTTTATCAAGATATCAATAAACAGTACCGTAACTTCAGTCATATTAGCTTGCGTTGATTTAACATAACCATTTTCATATTTAAGCTCTAATTGAAAACTAATATTGTCTACAATCCCATTTTCTTTTGCTTCATCAAATTCACTGATAAGTTTATCATAGTTATACGACATAATATTACCGTATTCATCTTCGGTAATCTCGATAATATTCTGTCCTGGCAAATTGTAATCATGCTCAAAGTATTGACTTCCATTACCGTTATAACTCAGATAATACTTGTCATTCTCTTGATATACTTTCCAATCATTATTTCTTCCATCCTCTCCACCCTGCTCACGTATATTTACTTCAATTATATTGCAATTTTCATTCTGTCCATTTTCTGAAGATGTGTCTTGAATTTCGTTTATCTCTGAATAGCCACATCCTGAAATAACTATACACAGCAAAAGCATTATTAACGATATTGAGTATTTTGCTCTATTTGTTTTCATATCCACCTCGTCAATTATCCTATAATATAATATGTATTCTAACATAATTCTTGACAAAAGCAACGGGATTACGTATA